>CAYOFJ010000125.1:0-6266 GCA_964403065.1 uncultured Halanaerobiaceae bacterium
ATATAGGGGTGGGCGCTACCATGGAAGATCTCCAGAGCGCCACCAATGCCCAAAGCATAGTCTTTATGCTGCCTGTGCTGCCGGTAATAATTGCCGGTCCGGTGCTGAATAATCCCACAGGTTTGTTAGCTCAAATAGCCAGCTTTTTCCCTTTAACCAGCCCCATAATTGTTATAGCCCGGACGGCTATGGGAGCAATTGCTACCTGGGAAATTGTGGTAAGTGCTGTAATTTTGCTTATTACCTGTGTTCTGTTGACCTGGCTGGCAGCGAAAATTTTCCGGGTGGGAATGTTAATGTACGGTAAATCCGCCAGCCCCGCTGAAGTTGTGCGCTGGCTTAGATATTAATAATGTTGCTCTTCTTTCTATAAATAGGTATAACATAGTCTGATATCTTCCAGCTAAATGATTTCTGTAGTCACCTGGAGAAACCGGGAAACTTCCCGGGGAGAATTATAGTGGCACAGGGAAGTTCTGACCAGATTCTCAACCCCCAGAGTTTTGAGAACATGACGACCATATATATTTCTCTCCCGGGTGCTGAGACTAATATTACCTTGCTCAAAATATGCTTCTGCCAGTTCTTGAGCATTATAGTCTTCAGCTGCCCAGGCAATCAAACCAGTTCTATTTTTAAAATCATCTGCAAAGCCCAACACCCGAATACCCTCCAGGTGGCGCAGTCCGGTATATTCCTCGGTTCCAGTCAGCGCCATCTGCAGCAGTGCCCGGGTATGAGCTTTTATTTTTTCCATGGCTGTTTCCAGCAGCACTCTTTCATCCTGGCTGTCAGAAAATTGCCTACCCAGCCATTTAAGATAATCTATAACTGCCGAAAATCCGGCATAAGTAGATTCATCTTCAGCTCCTAAAGCCCACTCTCCTGCCGGTCTTTCTCGAAACTGCCAGTGAGGCAGCTCATCAAACCTCTCATTTATATAGGCTATGCCACTTCCCTTTTTACAGTAAATTTTATAGCCGCTTATTACATAGGCGTCAACATCCAGTTTCTCCACGTCTATAAGGCCATGAGGAGCATATTGGACACCATCTACAACCACATAAATATCCGGGTTTTTCTCCCGGGCTTTTTTAACTATTCTCTTTATATCATTGACTGCTCCCGTGACGTTAGAACCGTGTATTATTACCAGAAGCCGGGTGTTTTTATCAATTTTATCCAGCACATCCTCCACCAAAACTTTACCTGTTTTCCTGTCAAAATCCGCCACTCTTCTTTCCAGATCATATTTTTGAGCAAATTGATGAGTGGCCTCATAAGCAGCAGGATGATCAAGACTGGTAGTAACTATATTCTCACCGGCTTCTGCAGCAGCACAAACTGCATTCACACAGCGATAAAGAGCATGTGTACCACTCATAGCCGGCATAATATAGCCAGATTCGGCCCCCAAAAATAATTTAGCATCCTGTTTAAACTGATTTTTAACCCGGGCAAAATGCTCAGAAGCCGGATCTACTCTGCTCTTTTGCGCATAGGAAACGACTTCTTCCGCCGCCCTCTCCCCCATTTTTTTCAGGCGCAGAGAGCCCGAAACAGAATCAAAAAATATTCTCCTGCCGGCATAAGGACTTGACTCCACATAATGAAATTTCTCTCGAATTTTTGTCAAAAACTCGCGGGAAAACAATTCTGTCTGCATATATATCTCCTTTCTTTAAGCAAATTTATTAGTCTTCGGTCAAAAAATAGCGCTTTCAATAACTTGTTTTGGCGGGGATACAAAAAAATTAATTATCCACAAGGTACTGAAGGGGTATCTAATTAATATAGTTATTGGATGGATTTAAAAGTTTACTTATTCACATAGCTGCTGCGGAAGCAAAAATCTAAGAAAAGAAAGGATGATTAAAATGGAACTTTTGCGGAAAACCACTGCTGAAATATCTGACCTTGATGAAAAAATAATGGAAAAAGCCCAAAAAAGGATCAATTCTCTGACTAAACCCCCGGGAAGTCTGGGAATGCTGGAAGAAATAGCAGTAAAACTTGCCGGTATGCAGGGTCAAGTCTGCCCGGAAGTAGAGGAAAAAACTCATTTACTGTTTGCTGCCGACCATGGGGTGGCAGAAGAAAATGTTAGTGCTGTTCCCCAATCCATCACAGAACAGATGGTATATAATTTTCTGGAGGGCGGAGCAGCAATAAATGTGCTCTGTCGCCAGGCTCAGGCCCGGCTGCAAATTATTGATATCGGAGTAAAAACAGAGATAAATCACCCGGATGTAATTAATAGCAGAATAAAATCGGGCACAGAAAATATTGCTATTGAACCGGCTATGAGCCGGGAAGAAGCTGTGCAGGCAATAAATACCGGTATAGAACTTGCTCTTTCTGCGGTGGAAGAAGGTGCCAGCCTTTTAAGCACTGGGGAGATGGGAATAGCCAACACAACCCCCAGCAGTGCTATAGTGGCAGCTATGACAGATAAAGAGGTAGCAGCAGTTGTCGGTTATGGTTCTGGCATTAGCGAAGAACAAAGACAGCACAAAATTTCTATAGTAGAAAAAGCTCTGGAAGTCAACAAGCCTGATCCCGATGATGCTGTCGATGTGCTGGCAAAAGTAGGTGGCCTGGAAATTGCAGGTATGGCTGGTGTCATGATCGGAGCCGCTTCCCGTTCAGTGCCTATCATTATGGACGGATTCATCGCCGGAGCAGCGGCAATTATTGCCTGTAATATTGAGCCGCAAATAGCAGATTATATCATACCATCTCATAAATCAGCCGAACCCGGACATGAAGATATATTTGATTTTCTAGACCTCTCCCCCGCTATTGATATGAATATGCGCCTGGGCGAAGGCTCAGGAGCAGTATTACATATGCATAATGTGGAAGCAGCCTGCAGAATTATGGCGGATATGGCCACATTTGCCGAAGCCGGTATTGAACTAGGATAAGTACTACCAGCCTGAGAAGAACCCAATATAAAACCCTGTCCCTTATACAGTTTTCTAACAAAATGGGCCAGGGTTTTTAGCTTATCTTATAAGCTAAATTATGTTCAGGTATATCTTTCGGGCCCAATTAAAAATTGCAGCTTCACCGAAGGAGATGGGAGAAATCAGTTAAAATACTTTTATAAAATAGCCATCTCTTACTTTTTATTTAGCCCAATATATCCTTTATATTATCCAGCAGTTGTTCGACCTCTTCCTCCGTATTATAGGGGGCCAGACCGATTCTTACCAGTCCTCCGCTATCTGCTTCCCCCAGTCTTTCCACCAGGGTAGTAGCATAAAAATCACCCTCCCAGACAAAAAATCCTCTGTCACCTAATTTGCGAGCAATTTCCCGGGGGGACTGCCCTTCAACAGCAAAAGAAACCGTGGAAGTGCAGGGCACTGTAGCGGGTGGCCTGTAAACTCTGGTGTCTTCCAGCTGCGAAATTTCTTCTGCTATTTTTTCCGCCAGAGGTGATTCGTACTCATCAATAAGTTCCATAGCAGCGACCACATTTTCGCGTCTTTTATCTCCGCCTTCCTCAACCCCATCATTATCTCCAGATTCATCATCAGCACTGGCAAATTCTCTCCCCAGATCAGCTATAAATTCCACGGCCGCCTTCGCACCCGCTATTCCCTCATGATTTGTAGTTCCCCTTTCTATGCGATAGGGAATATCAGGCGACTGGGGTCTTAATCTGTAGGGTTTTATCTGCTGGAATGAGGACTTTTTGCCGTAGATAACCCCCAGGTGAGGCCCAAAAACTTATAGGTAGAACAAAGTAGAAAGTCACAGTCCAATTCTTTAACATCTATCGGGCCGTGTAAAGCATAATGTACAGCATCAATAACCGTGATGGCATCCACTTTTTGAGCTGCTCTGATCATCTTTTTGACAGGAGGAATAGTGCCCACTGCATTGGAGGCATGAGTTATAGCCACAACTTCTGTTTTGTTGCAGAGCTTATCGGCAAAATCCTGATGATTTAAGGTGCAGGTTGCCGGATCAACTTCTACTTCCTTAACCACGACCCCCTGTTCTCTTAAATCCAGCCAGGGCTGCCTGTTAGCTTCATGATCCAGCTCAGTTATTATTATTTCATCCCCCTCTTCTAACTTTTTACTCAGAGCAAAAGCCAATCTGTAATTTAAAGTCGTCATATTCTCTCCAAAAGCAACTTCCTCAGCATTACAGTTAAGAAAGTCCCCCAGAGCTTTTCTGGCCTGTTTTATTTTTTCATCTGACCTGCGGCTGGTTAGAAAAGGACCACCCTTGTTGGCATTGCTCTTTACCAGGTAATTTTCCATGGCATCAATGACTTTTTGCGGAACCTGGGTACCTCCTGGTCCATCAAAAAATGCTGCTGGTTCTCCTTCGACTGTCTGTTCAAGAGCCGGAAACTGTTCTCTAATATAATTAATATCTAGATTCAAAGTTGTCTCCCCCTCGATTATATAGATATTCACACTGATTTCTCTTTCTTTTTTCCCGTAATGTTTAACACTTTAACAAAGTTTTATCACAATTATCCCCTATAATTTAATTACAGAAGATAAAACAAGCGGAGAATTTTATTTAAAAAAATTCTGGAGGTGCAAAAAAATGAAATATGCAAAAGTTTTAGCTCTGGTTTTAGTTTTGAGTCTTGTGGTTATGGGAGCGGCAGCCTGTGGTGTACCCGAAGAAGATGAATTAGAAGATGATTTTGACGACGATTTTGGCTTTGACGGTGAAGTTGTAGCAGAAGAAGTAGTTGAAGATGCTGCCCTGGCCGTAAATTCAACTATAATCCTTGGCTAAATATTCACCCCTTTAATACCCCTTAATAATATTCCGATACCCGGTATAATTTCTGACTCCCTCCTCAATTCTACCGGGTAACCGGCAAATAAAAATGCCTGAGAAATATAAATCATCTCATAAACCTCCTGGTTAAGATTAATCAGGAGGTTTTTTGCTTTGTTATAGTTCTTTTAACAGCTATTATTGCCTGAAGTTTGCAGGGTTAATTTTTAGCTATTTTCTGCAGCAGATTTTGCAAAAAGGACCGACTTATAGTAATATCTTCATAATTTTCCCCCTGAATTGTACGTTTAAATTTTTTTACCGGCTGGCTGATACCGTAATCAAGACCAGCCACGGCTCCACAAAAATTAGCAAATAATGCTGCTCTCACAGGAGATAAACCAGATATTTTAGCTGCCAGTAAACCCGCGGCAAAACAATCACCAGCACCGGTTGTATCGACAGGATCGAGAGTAAAGCCCTCAATTTTTTCCACACCGGCAGAGTTCTGCCCTCTACAATTTTTATCTAATTTTTTCTCCCGGCTTTTACCTCCCCCCTCTTTTAACTCATTACTGTAAATAATACAGCCCTTTTCCCCCTCTGTCACCGCCAGATTATCCAGGCCAATTTTTTCCGCCAGATCTTTCAGATTTGCTGCTGACAGTTTGCCGGCAATTTGCTCAAACTCCGCTTTGTTCATAAATAGAAAATCACAGCAGTCCAGCTGGTCAATATCTATTCCTCCTGTTCCTGCTTTTTCTGCAAACAGGTGTGAAACCACCATTCCTACTTTAATTTTCGGCAAAAAAGAGCGGATTTCTTCCAGCCAGGTGAGCAGTTCCCGGCGCTGTTGCTTGTGTAAAAATAAATAGGCAGAAATAAAAATAAAATCCCATTCTGGCGGAGATGGCAGCTGCTGCAGGCGGTCACTATAATCAACTGGCTCCCTATTCACCCCGCGATAGCCGAGCATAGTTCTATCTCCATCGGGAGTTATAAGACAGAAAAAAAGACCGGTTTTGCCAGAAAGTCTCTCTATACCACCCTGTTCAATATCTAGCTCTTCTATTTGGGACCGGGCTATTTCACTCAAATAACCACTGCCCAGATTGGCCAGGGGATACGGCTGAAACTTGAGAGCCCTCAGCATCTGAGTTACATTCATCCCGGTTCCCCCCAGCCCGATTTCTAGTTTATCGGTATTCATACCCTGCCCTTTTTGAGGAAGAGCGGGAAATTCCCCATACATATCTATATTTATATCTCCCAGTACCGCTCCTTTATATTCACCTGACAGCATATGTATTATTAAACCTCCTGACTATGGCTTTATTCTCACATCATTGTAGTTATTCTTTACCCACAGGTTATTTACCTTCAAATAACTAAATATTGCTCAATAATAATTGTGAAGTTAATAATTAAAAGGGATATTACATCACATCGAGAATATAGTTATAAGAATTGTTAATATATTAATGATGTTCAACATATCTTTATTTTCA
>CAYOFJ010000126.1:0-6179 GCA_964403065.1 uncultured Halanaerobiaceae bacterium
AGCTTTTATTATACTGTCTGATAGGCCCTCTCGGGGATGAGCATACATGTAATCCATTATTGTAGTTGTGCCCGATTCAATTGACTCTAATGAACCAAGCAAAGCAGCATGATATACTTCTTCCTGAGACAAATGAACAGCACTTGGTGCTGTCATCTCAGCAAACCATCTATCAAGAGCCATATCATCCCCTAGCCCTTTCATTAAAGTTTGAAATAAATGTGTATGATTATTAATCAAACCAGGAAATATAATATTCCCTTCACCCGAAATAATCCTGTATTCACTGTAATCATATTTTTCCTGAATACTTTCACAATCGCTTATATCAAAAATTTTTTTACCCTCAACTACAATAGAATAATTTTCCAAAATATCTCTGTCTTCATTCATAGTAACTATTGTAGCATTCTCTATAATGTAATTAATTTTATCCCCCCCAGACATATTATCGTAGTGTCAATTTATATTTTAACACATCAAATCACAAATCCCACTTTTCCCCTGGCTAAATCTGATTTATTTAATTGGAATCGATAATATAAAATCTCAAATGAACTTTACTAATTAACTCCTTTATATTAATTACTTTTTATAAACTACACAACAGAACATTTTCTCACTCTAATAACTAATACAAAATCACAGAATATTCGATTGATAATCTTTTAAAACTTAGATTTTTACTTTGATTCTATAATTATATTTTATCCTTTTACCCCCCCTGCAGTCAAACCAGCAATAAGATATTTTTGCAGGAAAATGAAAAGGATAATAACTGGTACTGAAGCAATAACTGCACCTGCCATTAAATTATTCCACATTACCCTATGTTCACCCATAAAAGCCCGCAACCCCACAGGTAATGTTCGCAGATTTACAGAATCAATAAATGTCATAGCAAACGTAAATTCATTCCAGGCTAAAATATAGGCATTAATAGCCACTGCAACTATTCCGGGACCCGAAATAGGTAGTGTCACCCGGAACAACGCTCCAATTTTTGAACAACCATCAACCATTGCTGCTTCTTCCATTTCAGATGGGATTGTATTAAAATAATTTGTCATCATCCAAACACTAAAAGGCAAAACAAATGAAATATAAGTTATAATAAGTGAAAGACGGGTATCAAGTAAACCCAAATTTCTCATTATGGTGTAATAAGGGGTCGCTAAAAGTACAAGAGGAAAAAGTTGACTTACTAAAAACATAATCATAATTTTATTTTTTAAAGGAAATTCAAAACGGGAAAAACCTAAACCCGCAAGAATTGCTATGGATATAGCTATAAAAGTTGTGGCTACTGATACTATGACACTGTTATAAAAATATATTAATAAATTCCCCTCCGTAAGTACTTCTATATAAGATTGCCAGTGAAATTCGGGGGGGATAATGCTTGGTGGAATCGTAATTGTTTCCTGAAATGGTTTTAGCGAGGTCGAAACCATCCAAATAAAAGGAAAACAGGTGATAATCAGGAAAAACCCCAATAAACCATAAAGTGTGAATTTACTACCCAATTTTTTTAACATTACTGATTTCCCCCAATAGCTTTTTTGCCAAATGCACCTACAAAAAAGAATAATATAGTAAACATAATTACAGCTATAGCACCGGCTTCACCCATATCAAAACCTTGAAAAGCCCTAGAATAAACATAGGTGGTCATAATTTCGCTGGCATAAGCCGGGCCACCCTGCGTAAGAATCCAAACTATTTCAAAACTATTAAAGGTCCAGATAGTTGAAAGTACTCCCGCTAAATAGAGTGTGTGCTTTATATAAGGGAGAGAAATGTAAAAGGTTTGCTGCAAAAAGTTAGCTCCGTCTACTTTGGCAGACTCATATAATTGATTGGGGACAGCCTGTAATGCAGCCAGACAGAGAACCATAACAAAGGGGAAATTTTTCCAAATTTGGACAAGCATCACTGCCCCCAAAGCATAACTTGAATCTCCCAGCCAGGCAATACCTGCATCAAGAAGTCCCAGTTCAACTAAAATATGATTTAAAATACCAAACTGAGCATCATACATCCACATAAAAGTTAAAGCAGCTACAACACCTGGTGTGACCCAGGGAAGCAGCATTAACCCTCTAAAGAAACCTCTACCTCTTAATTTTTGGTTCAAAAGTATAGCCGCTGTCACACCCAATATCATCTGTATACTAACAACACCAATTACCCAGACAATGGTATTTCTTAAAGCTCGCCAGAAAACACTATCATTTAGTACACTAATATAATTCTCCAGCCCCACAAACGGAGTTCCGGCTTCAGGTCTGATTAAAACAAAATCTTGGAAACTCATTATTAAATTATAAACTAATGGGTAAATAACAACAGAAAAAAGCAGTACGGCTGCCGGCAATATTAATAAGATACCCCATAATTTTTGCTTCTGCCAGGGATTTAAGTCTGTAAGCTTTGACAAAAACTGCAGCATGCTTATCCCCTTTCTACAAAAAATTTAATTATTATATGGGGATCCAAAAAAACAGGATCCCCATGATTGTTATATTGATCTTAATTCTCTGGTGAATCCTTCGAGTGAATTGTTATTCCAAAACATCCTCATCAACAGTTTCTGCAGCTTTTTCCATCTCTTCCTGAATATCAGCATCTTCATGGAGGATCTGTTCAAAAGCAGGTTGGATTGTATTGTAGTCAATCTCTGTCCATTCAGGTATAGTTGGGCGCGGACGGGCAAATTCCAAAGATTCAAAAAGAACCCTAACATTGGGATCTTCCAATACTTCCTGATATTCAGCTGCATCCTGGCGGGCAGAAATTCTCTGATATTCATCAAATATCCAAAGCTGATCTTCCGAGGTTAAAAATTCAATGAATTTTGCTGCCCCTTCAGGATATTCTGCATTAGCACCTACAGTTAAATGACCTCCGCCCAGCATAGAAGCTCGTTCTTTTTGACGAGGCAAGGGGGCAGCCGCCCATTCAAAATCGACATCATAGTCCTCCAGCATATAAAGAGTTGTAGGAAGAGCATATGTCATTGCTACTGTTTCTGTTGCTAAACCACCCGCAATTTCATCCCACAATTGCCAGGTCATAGAAGCAGGAGGAACTATATCATCTTCTACTACCATTTCAAACCAAAACTCTGTAGCCTCCATACCTTCAGGCTGGGTAAATGCTGCTTCCCCATCTTCGAGAATTTCTCCACCGAAGGCCCAAAAGAGCGGGAGCCATTCATAAGTTCCGCCCCAAAAACCCATGTAACCAAATCCATGAGTATCTGTATTTTCTGTGATTATATTAGCATATTCTCTGAACTCTTCCCAGGTTTCAGGGGGAGAATCTGGATCAAGACCTGCTTCTTCAAAAACTGTCTTATTATAAACGATACCTAAAGCATTGGTGTGAAAAGGTATTCCAAAAAGCTCATTATCAAATCTGGCAGCTTCCACTGGACCTTCATAGAACTCATTCACAAAGTCTTCCCCTATATAATCATTCAACGGTTGTAATAAATCCATAGCAGCCAGTTCTGGTAACCATATGATATCCTGCATAGCTACATCAGGACCGCCTCCACCCTGAACTACGCGGATAAATCTATCACGATAAGTTTCACTTCCATAGGTGATAGGGGTGAATTCAACAATGTATTCAGGATATTCTTCCTCAAAATCCCGGGCAGCTTCCAGTAAAGGTGTATCTTCTCCAACCATAAAATCATCATAAACCCAAACATTAAGAGTTTTTATTTCGTCGGTTTCAGCAGAACTAATACCACTAAAACCAATTACCAGGGCAATAACCAGAAGTAAAATTGAAACTTTTTTCATAATTAATTTCCTCCCCTGATTTTTATTAACAGGTTTTTTAAATTTCTAAAATAAGCTGTTTTCCAGGCAGGGATGAGACCAAAACATTCCTTTTTGCAATAAATTTACCCTTCCCTATAAACTGAACTAACAACCACTTTATTTAAACCACTTTCAATTCTCCTGCGATAACACCCCCCCTCATAAGATTTTGGGACGATAAAATCACTGTCCAAATTTTTGCAGTAAGTTTTTGTCAATCTCAAATCCCAGGCCCGGCTTTTTCGGCACATTTATATAACCATCTTCTATCTTTAAATTCTCTTTGAATAAAAAGCTGTTGATTTCCTCTGTCCAACCAGGATCTTCCCAGGGAAATTCAAACCAGGGACAATTAGGAAGAGAAGCGGCAAGCTGTAAATTTCCAAATAAAGTAATACAGTTACACCAGGTATGGGGAACAAATTTTTTGTGATGCATTTCTGCAAATCCCGCGATTTTTCTCAGTTGAAAAAGCCCTTCTGAAAAAGCTGCATCACCCTGGATAATATCATAACAACCCTCTTCTATTAACTGTTTGAATTCATGCATCATTTGATTTTTTTCTCCACCTGCCAGAGGCAGTTCCAGTTTATTATTTAGCATTTGCAAGTCCGACATGGCAAAGCGAGGCAGAGGCTCTTCCAGCCAGGAAACACCTAACTCCTCTAAAGCCCTCCCTACTTCTAAAGCATCATAATAATCCCAGGTCTTTTCTCCTTCTGCTCCGGGTAATATATCGGCCTGATTTGCATCGACCATTATATCCATTTCCTCACCAATAGTATCATGGACTTTTCTAGCAACTTCTATGTCTTTTTCCCAATTATCATTGCCAAAGCGCAGTTTAATGCCAGAAAAGCCCTTTTCTAATAATTCCCTGGCATCTCGAGATCTAATTTCAGGATCTTTCACCTCACCCAAACTGGCATACACCTTGATCTTATCTTGATATCCACCCCATAATTTATAAACTGGTTTTTCCAGGGTTTTGCCAATTGCATCCCAAACCGCCAGTTCAACTCCCCAGGGCCAGGTCATCCGCAGACTTGCTGTGCGTAACTTTTTATTTATTTTTTCTGCAGAAAAAACATCCATACCCTCTAACTCGTTCTGAAGAAAAGTTTCAATTCCCACTTTTCCTTCTCGGTCAGAAGTGGGAAGTGCACCATAACCTCTGATGCCATTCTCTAACTCCAAAATTACAAGAGTAATTGATAAACTTGTCTGAACCAATCCTGGACCCCAGGATGGATGAAATTCCCCTGATAAAGGATGTTCAATTAACCTGGTCTCTAAAGATTCAATATTCATAATTTCAAACACCTCTGTAGATTAACTAAGTAAAATGTATTTTTCTATCTAAATAAATTTAAATCCCTATTAAAATTCTATTACTTCAAGATCTAATATGCGAGCCAATTCTATTAATTCTGATTTTATATCCCCATAAACCATGCCTAAATGGTGTTCAAACCCCTCATATATAATCGTATCCATAATTTCCTGGACTGGATTCTCAAATTTAACTACTGCTCCTGTTCCCCGCGGCACATTTGTAGTATCAAGGGCTTCACCTTTCATTACAAGCAATCTATAATCACCATTGTTCTGGCTGAACCGGGCCACTGTAACTTCGCCGGGCTGTAAAGCAAATTCGGCATTTAAACCACCTATTCCAAAGTCCTCCCCCAAAACTGGACAGCTCTCAGAGTGTGAAAGACAAAATGGTGCAACACCACAGTGCCATAATACCCCGGTGTTTTCTTCTTTATCGATTGAAACCAGATCTGAAATGAAAGGGCGGGACTCAGCCAGCTCATTCTGTATATAAGAAGTTATAGTTCCTAAAACATCACCCTCACAACCAGTAATTATGCCATTATCAACTAGAGTGGCTAAAGTAGCACAAACCGCCTGTCCATAATCCACTATGAACTCAGGCCAGCACCTAACTGCTATTCCATCAAGACTTTGTTCATCAATAATATCTTCAAAAGCTTTATAGGTGGCTGTATATTTATCTATTTTGTTTTCAGATAAATTTTCAAAATTGCCAATCTGTTTAGACATTTTTTGTTTAAAATCTTCATGCTGTTCCTCCATTTTTTCTTCGGCTTTATCATAAAAATCAGTGAAATTAAGATATGATACTCTTGGCCCTATTTTTTCTCGCAAATTAAGCTCATTTAATCCAAATGTATAAAATCCAGGAGCACGCGATCCTAAAAGTCCTATATTGAGATCTTTCAAATCTTCTTTTAATTTATAAACCCTGATATCTCGTTTAATTTTATCCTTTGTTTCCTCGTCGTCCACTCCGCCATAATAATATTTATATTTACG
>CAYOFJ010000127.1:0-837 GCA_964403065.1 uncultured Halanaerobiaceae bacterium
GATTAATTTTCGTTCTGGCTTTGATGTTTGTATTGAGTTTTTCGGTTGTTACTGTTGCCGAGGATGAAGTGCCTTATGGGGGTTGGCTCGATACGGTAATTTTAACTGAGGAAGATGATGAGTCTGCTGCTATCGAAAGGCTATTAGATGATGATATTCAAATTCACGCTGAAACTCTTGATCGCTCTGATATTAAAGAAAGGGTAGAAGATGAGGATGAATTATATGCATTAGAAAGTTATGGTTCCTATGAAGAAATTGCCTTAAATACTGCTGGTACTGGAGATGAGCCGTATTTTGATGCTACAGGTGATTTAAATCCTTTTGCCAATGAAAACCTGAGAGAAGCATTGAATTGGTTGGTCGACAGGGAATATATAGTGGAAGAAATTTATGATGGTTTGGGGCAGGAGAAGTTCACACCGATAAGTACTGCCGGTCCGGATTATGCCCGTTATATTGATATTCATAGGCAGATTGAGATAGAGTATGATCATGATGCTGAAAAGGCTGAAGAGATTATAGAAGATGAAATGCTGGCCATGGGGGCCGAAAAAATAGATGGCACCTGGCATTATGATGGAGAGCCAGTTGTACTTACTGGTCTTATCAGAACTGAAGACTTAAGAGAAGATGTGGGTGATTATGTATCTGATCTATTTGTAGATCTTGGTTTTGAAGTAGAAAGACGCTATGGTACCAGTGCTGATCTTTCTCCTTTATGGATGACAGGAGACCCACATGCTGGTGAATGGAGTTTTTACACAGGTGGCTGGGTATCTCCGGTAGTTTACAGAGATGAGGGCTGGACATTTGATTTCCTAAATACTCCTCGTG
>CAYOFJ010000127.1:847-6094 GCA_964403065.1 uncultured Halanaerobiaceae bacterium
CCCCGACCTCTGTGGCAGGTCTATGATCCGCCGGAAGAGCTTGATGAAGCATACTTGAGATTAGATCAAAGAGACTTTACTTCCATGGAAGAAAGAAGAGAATTAATGGAGACTGCTCTCTGGGGCAGCATGGAAAATGCCAAAAGTATTCTTTACATGGACAGTGAGGCCTTTTCTCCTTTGAGAGAAGAAGTTTCAATAGCTCATGATTATTCAGGTAATATCTCAGGTGCAATGATGTGGGCTCACACAGTTCGGTATGAAGATGAAGTTGGGGGAATGATGGAGATTACACTCCCCAGTGTCATGACTGAGCCCTGGAATCCCACAGATGGCAGTAACTGGGTATTTGACACCATGGTTAAAGATGGTATTACTGAATATGGATATATGTTTGATCCTTATACCGGTTTGAATTATCCCAATTACTTTGACTCTGCCACTGTAAAGATTCAGGAAGGTTATCCTGTTGATGAGACTCTGGATTGGGTAGACTTAGAATTTATTAGTCCGGAAGAAAGTGAAGTTCCTGAAGATGCTTGGTATCAATGGGATGCCGAGGAAGAAAGATTTATGACTGTGGGTGAAGTAATGGAAGAAAACCCTGATGAATTTGATGAACATCCTCCGCAAGCAATTAGAACCGTAAGAACCACTTATGACCTGGAGGAGATGGATGTTCACTGGCATGATGGCAGTGAATTGACCGTTGGAGACTTTGTTTACAGTATGATTTTATTCCAGGAGAGGGCTCAGGAAGAGAGTGACATTTATGATACTTCTGTAGTACCTGATTATGAAAGTGCCATGGATACTTTCCTCGGATGGGAAATTGTAGAGGAAGATCCTTTAGTAATAGACTATTACTCAGATCTGTATTACCTGGATGCAGAAATGTACACTGCTCCTGTATTCCCCATATATGACCAGAGTGGAGGAGCCTGGCATAACATGGGTGTGGCCTTTAGAGCAGAAGCTGAAGAATTAGTTACACATACAGCAAGTAAAGCTGATGAATTAGATGTGGAGCGAGTAAACTATATTGGCGGTCCCAGCCTGGATATACTTGATGAGCAGCTGGAAGAAGCCAGTGCAGAAAACTATATACCATTCGAAAATACACTGGGTGAGTACGTCAGTGAAGAAGAAGCTGCAGAAAGATATGAAAATCTGAGAGAATGGTATGAAGAGAAAGATCACTTCATGGTAGGATTTGGACCATATTACCTGGAAGAAGCTCATCCTGTGGAAGGAATTGTTGAGTTAAATCGTTATGAAGATTATGCCTTCCCCGCAGATAGATGGGATATGTTTGAGGAAGCTATGATCCCTGAGCTGGAAGTATCTGGTCCAGATTCAATTATGTCAGGCGATGAAGCAGAGTTTGATGTAAGTGTTACTTTTGAAGATGAGCCTTTTGCCAGCGAAAATATTATAGAAACCACCTATCTGCTGTTCGACGCCAATGATAATTTAGTGGCAGAAGGTGAATTGGAGGAAGTAGCAGAAGGAGAATGGAAGGCAGTACTTGCCAGTGAAGAAACTGAAGAACTGGTAACCGGGCCTTCTCGACTTGAAGTAATAATAAGTCCATTAACTGTAGCTACTCCCAGCATATCAACTACTGAATTTGTAACAATAGGCGAATAAAAATGTACAGAGAGAAAATCTCTGGATGAAGCATATTATGCCATGGGAGAAGCCGATTCTCCCATGGCATTTTACTGATTTAATTTTACTTTCACTCATTCATACTGTAATATGTTGTTTGTTAGTCAGGTTTGGGAATGATTGAAAATTAGGTTTAAAAATTATTCAAATCTTTTATATTACGCTTAGGAGGTGCTTTGATGCAACCAGAAGATCCTTCAGATTTTGAACCAGATTCCGGACAAGATGAAGATAGAAGGGGAGAGAGCGATTTTTCCCGTTTGAGTAAATATTTTGTAGTACGATTTATAGCTCTTGTATTAACATCCATAGTTGCCATTTATATTTTAATTATTGTTGCTAATGCGGGTGGAGCCGTGGATAATATAAGGGAAGCCCAAATAAGAGAAGAGGTTGCTATGCAGATGCAGGCAATGAGAGACGAAATGGCCGGCTGGTCAGCTGAGAGAAGACGAGAATTTGAGCAGCAGCTGGTTGAACAGGAGCGACAAAGATTGGGGCTTGATGAACCTTTTATTGTAAGAACTTTATATACTTTGCGGGATGCAGTCACACTGGATTTAGGTACAGCCGAACACCTGACCAGTGATGCTGGTTCCCGGAGGGTTAGATTAATCATACTGGAGAGATTGCCGCCGACATTATTATTAATGGGTACTGCTTTTATTATCCTGTTTTTTAGTTCAGTTTTTATTGCTTTAATATTGTCCCGAAAATATGGCAGCATTATCGATAGGATGATGATAATTTTGGCTCCCAGCTCTGCTGCCCCCAGCTGGTTTTATGGCATATTTTTGATTCTGATATTTGCAGCTGTTTTAGGCTGGCTGCCCTGGGGGGGCATGGTGGAAGCGCCACCACCTGATGCTACCGGGCCTTATATTTTAAGTGTTTTAAGGCATCTGATTTTACCTGTGGCTGCCAACATTTTATCACTATTATTTATTTATATTTACACTTATAGAACATTTTTCTTAATATATTCCAGTGAAGATTATGTTGAAGTTGGCAAGGCAAAAGGGTTATCGAATCGTGCCCTGGAAAGAAAATATATTCTGAGGCCCACTATTCCGCCCATTCTTACAAACTTTATGATGGCTGTCATTGCTCTCTTTATGGGCAATGTATTATTAGAACAGGTATTTAACTGGCCGGGCCTGGGCAGAATGATTTTTGAAGCTATAGGATTATTCGATGTCCCTATTGTAGTTGGTGCTATGGTAATATATGCTTATCTGCTGGCTTTGACACTCTTCTTATTGGATATTTTCTATGCCATCCTCGATCCCAGGGTTAGAATAGGATCTGATACAGGGGGTTTAAGATAATGCAGAGATTGCTAGCACAATTAAAAGAAATCAAACAATATCCTTCTGCTATGGTGGGTGTAGCTATTATCTTTATTTTGATCGTTGCAGCTATAGCAGTAGTAATAGCAATACCATATCAAGAAGCTATATTACTCTGGCGCGGGGGGGACGTATGGCAGGAAACTCCTCGCAGAGCCAGACCGGTATATATGGACTGGTTAACTGGTGATGACCTTCCCCGTACAGATAAAATTGATACTCGAGAACAACCCGAGTTGAAAAGTTTTGAGCCGATGGAAGGGGCTACCCAGTTTACCATTGAGATGCCTTTTGATTATCAGTATGATAGGTTTCCCAAAGAATTTAACATTTTCTTTGATGCGGAATATGAAGAAACCCGCCCACATGTTAACGTGGAGTGGGAAACACCTGATGGCCGGGTGTTTGAGACTGACTCATTTTCTATTCGGCGTGATGCTAACTTTCGATTGAGTAATGCTGAGGCTCTGGAAAGAACTTTTGATTTACCTCCCAGAGCCGGACTATTAAATGATCCGGAAGCAGAGGAGCCAACACCCTTAAAAGGGGAGCATACCATAAGAATTACCGGCCACTTATTTGAGGAAGATGCTGATATTGAGGCCAGATTTGTCTCCTATGGTCAGGTGCATGGTATTTTTGGGACAGATCATCGACGCAGGGAATTGAAAATTGGTCTCCTCTGGGGGCTGCCCATTGCCCTTGTGTTTGGAGCTGCTATTGCGGTGGGAGCAAACGTTTCTACCCTGTTTGTTTCTGCCATATTTACCTGGTTTAGAGGCTGGATGGACTGGCTGGGTCAGAGAATAACACAGGTGAATTTGTGTATTTCCAACTTGGTACTGCTTATTATGGTAGGAATGTTATATACTCGTAGTCTATGGGCGATGGCGGGGATTTTGATAATCAAAGGTGTCTTCAGCTCATATTATTTCACCTATCGTTCTATGTTTCTGTCAATTAAGGAAGAGCCTTATGTAGAAGCGGGTCTATCATACGGCACAGGAAATTTCCGGATGATATTCTTCTATATGGTTCCCAAAGTAATTCCCTTTTTGATTCCACAGCTGATAACTGCGATTCCTACCTATGTTTTTCTGGAAGCAACTTTAGCTTTACTCGGACTTGGGGACCCGGTATTACCAACCCTGGGCAAAGTTTTAAACGATGCTTATGGACAGGGGGCACTATACACCGGAGACTTTTACTGGGTGCTGCAGCCAGCTGCTTTACTGATGTTGATAGGTATAAGTTTTGCTCTGACAGGATATGCCCTCGATAGAATTATGAATCCTAGATTGAGGGAGGAATAAATTATGGTAGAAAATGATAAAGTGCTTTCCATAGAGGATATGTGTTTGCATTATCAAATTAGCCGCGGCATAGTTCAGGCAGTGGATGGAGTAAGTTTTTCCCTCGACAGAGGCAAAAGTATGGTAATAGTAGGTGAATCAGGCTGTGGAAAAACATCTCTGGGCAATGCCATTTTAAGACTGCTGCCTGAAAACGTCTATCGTTATGAGGGGCGCTGTTATTTAAATGGATATGATATAATGCAGTATGATGATGAAAAATTCAGGAAAGAAGTGCGCTGGATAAGAGCAGCCATGGTACCTCAGGCTGCTATGAATGCACTTAATCCTGTAATTAGTGTGGCCGATCAGGTAGCCGAACCGCTTTTTGTACATGACCTGGTCGATAGTGAAAAAGAAGCTATGAAAAAAGTGAGAGAAACTTTCGATAAAGTAGGAGTGCCCCGCGACTTCTTACAGCGTTACCCCTTTGAACTGAGTGGGGGTATGAAGCAGAGGGTAGCACTGGCGATGTCTTTGATTACTGATCCAGATTTTATAATGCTGGATGAACCTACATCCGCCCTTGATATGCTCACCCAGGCTAATATCATGAATGTATTAACCCGATTAAAAGAGGAAATAGATATCAGTTTTATTCTGATCACTCATGATGTGAGTACTTCCAGTGAAATTGCTGATATGGCAGCTATAATGTATGCCGGTCATATCGTGGAGTTCACTGATGCTTACACATTTTTTGGTGAGCCCTGGCATCCTTATTCTCGCCGTTTAATGGAAAGCGTACCCACTCTGGATGCTGAGGACGATACTCTGGGATTTATCCCGGGTCAACCCCCGGATCTTCTGAATCCCCCTGAAGGCTGTCGTTTTGCTGAAAGGTGTGATCAGGAATTCGAAAAATGCAGTGAGGA
>CAYOFJ010000128.1:0-5969 GCA_964403065.1 uncultured Halanaerobiaceae bacterium
CGTTTTTTTGAGGAGGAATAAAAATGAAAAAAATTGTATTAGCAGGTTTTATCTGTGCACTTTTGATATTTTCCCCTGCTTTTATTTCTGTAAGTGCGGAGGAAGCACCGGAAGATTTACCTGCTTCAGAAACAGTTGAGCTGGAGATGGAAGAAGAACTAGTCAGACAGCAGGCTCTAGGCAGTAATATTCGTGCTGGCGGTGGTTTTGCGGCGGGGTTGATGCGAGCTGATATGTCGGGACTTAATGATGTTTTGCAGGATGAAGGTTTTGCAGATTTAAGCAGCACTATTTTTATGCTGGGCGGAGGGGGTACAGGCGGTTCCAGAGACAGTCATCGATTTGGTGGTTTTGGCCTTGGTGGTTCTGTAGAATCTCGGCAGGGAAATCAAAAAGCTGTACTGGATGTCGGGTTCGGCGGTTTTCTTTATGAACATGGAGTTCATGTAGAAGACGATTTTGATCTGGCGCTGGGAATAATGCTGGGAGGCGGAGAAAAAGAATTATCTCTGACAGCTGATCATCCGGATGATTTTTCGCAGATAGTTGAGGATGTAGCCGGGGGCAATCATAATTCTGTTACTATGGAAAAAAGTTTTGCAGCTGTACAACCTCAGGCCAATCTGCATTATCGTCTCACCAATTTTCTGGGGCTGAACTTTACCGCTGGATATCTGTTATCACATGATCTGGGCTCAGAATGGGAGGTTGGCGGCCGAGCAGTGGCTGATGGGCCCCTCTCCAATTTTCGTGGCCCTAATTTTCGCGTGCGTTTAAGTCTGGGCTTTTAATTATTGGATTTTCAAAGAAGATAGATGAACATATACAGCGGTTTGAGCAAACTGTCTGTATATAGTAAAATTTTTAACAAAGGGGTGATTTTTAATGCAATATGCCGATTATAGTTTGCAAAAATTTGCTGATACACTGTCTTCGGAAAATCCGACACCTGGAGGTGGCAGTGCGGCCGGGGTTAATGGCAGTCTGGCAGCCTCTCTTCTGCTTATGGTCATCAGGGTGACCAATCAGAGTCCCGATCTGGAAAGTTATGAGGATCTGCTGGAAGCCAAAAAGGAGCGAGCTCTGGAATTAATAGATGAAGATGCTGAAAGTTTCAATCAGGTTATGGAAGCTTTCCGTATGCCCAAGGATACGCAAGAAGAGAGAGAAGAACGTCAGCAGGAGATTCAAACTGCCTTTAAAAATGCAGCGGCAACTCCGCTGGAAATGATAGAGCTCTCGGTGGAAATTGCTGAAATTGCCGTAGAAGTTGCTGAAAAGGGCAATCCCAATGCGATTACAGATGCCGCCGCCGGCGCTATAGCGGCCAAAGCAGCTGCTGAAACCGCCTATTATAATGTAATGATTAATTTAGAATCCATCGAGGACGAGAAATTTATTGAGCGTGTAGGTGGCAAAGCCTACAATTTAAAACAAAAAGCAGAGAACATAAAAACTAAGGTGATAGAAACTACTGAAGAAAATATCGAAATATTGGGGAGGGACTGGCATGAATAAAATAATGGAATGTGTGCCTAATTTTAGTGAAGGTCGTGATCAGGAAAAAATTGATCGTATCGTAGCTCCGCTCAAACAGGCCGAAGATGTGCTGGTTTTAGATACTGCTCCCGATGAAGATCATAATCGTCTGGTTGTAACTATGATAGGATCACCGGAAGCTTTAAAAGAGTCTATGCTGGAAGCAATGGCGGAAGCGATCGAAGTTATCGATATGGAAGAGCATGAAGGAGGTCATCCCCGCATGGGCGCGGTGGATGTTGTGCCATTTACTCCTGTGCGCAATGTAGAAATGGAAGAGTGTGTACAGACTTCTAAAGAGCTGGCAGAAGCGGCTGCCGAAGAATTTGATCTGCCCATATATCTTTACGAAGAAGCTGCTACCACACCGGAAAGAGAGAATCTGGCGGATATAAGGCGCGGTGAATACGAAGGTTTTAAGGAAAAGATCAATAAGCCGGAATGGGAGCCAGATTATGGGCCTCAGAAGCTGCACGAATCAGCCGGAGCAACTGTGGTAGGAGCACGCATGCCCCTGGTAGCCTTTAATGTCAATCTGGCTACTAATAATGTGGAAATAGCTAAGGATATAGCCCGCAATGTCCGTCATTCCAACGGAGGACTGCGCTTTTGCAAAGCCATCGGTCTCAACCTGGAAGACAAAGATATGGTCCAGGTATCTATGAATATGACAGATTATACCCGGACCAGCCTCTATCAAAGCTTTGAAATGATTAGATTTGAAGCCGAACGTTATGGAGTGGAAATTGCCGGCAGCGAATTGATCGGGCTGCTGCCGGCTCAGGCTTTGTTCGATGTTGCTGACTATTACCTGGGGCTGGAAGATTTCTCTCCCGATCAGATAATGGAAAATCGCCTGCTGGAGGAGTTGTAAATGGGTGAGCTGATAATAACCAATATTGGTGAACTGGCCACCCCGCAGGGGACTGTCCCCCGGCGGGGTGAGGCCATGAATGACCTCAAAATTATAGAGGATGCTGCCGTCAAAATAAAAGATGGAAAAATTGAGGCGGTAGGACCGGAAGCTGAAATTATTTCCCATAAAGATTCCTGTACCTGCCGGATTATTGATGCGCGGGGAAATGCTGTAGTGCCTGGTTTTGTGGATCCCCATACCCATTTTGTCTTTGCCGGCACCCGGGCTGATGAATTCAGCTGGCGGCTGCAGGGAGTATCATATCAGGAAATAATGGCCCGCGGAGGCGGTATTGTTAACACCGTTGAGGATACCCGTCAGGCTTCTGCCCGAAAACTTTACAGCCTGGGTCGAAAAAGACTGGATCATATGCTGGAATTGGGGATTACCTCGGTTGAGGGCAAAAGTGGCTATGGTCTCGATAAAGAGACGGAAATAAGGCAGCTGGAAATAATGAAAGCTCTGGATAGAGATCATCCGGTAGATATATCCTCTACTTTTATGGGAGCTCACGCACTGCCGGCAGAATATGAAGGGAGTTCAGAAGGATTTATAGATTTCATGATTGAAGAAGTGCTGCCGGAAGTGGCAGATAAGAATCTGGCCGAATTTTGCGATGTTTTCTGCGAGGAAAAGGCCTTTTCTGTAGAGGAAAGCCGCAGGATGCTCACAGCTGCTAAGGAGGCTGGCCTGGCCCCCAAAATTCATGCTGACGAAATTACTTCCATGGGTGGGGCCGAGCTGGCTGCTGAGGTAGGAGCCGTTTCTGCTGAACATCTTCTCAAGATCTCTGCTGACGGCATTGAATCTTTATCGGCTGAAGAAGTAGTGGCGGTGCTGCTGCCTCTGACCGCCTTCAGTCTCAAGGAGGAATATGCACCTGGCAGAAAAATGATAGACCGGAATGTCCCTGTTGCTCTGGCCACTGATTTTAATCCCGGCAGCTGCTATACTCAGTCACTGCCGCTGTTAATAGCTGCCGCCTGTCTTTACATGGACTTCACACCTGCGGAAGCTTTAACTGCTGTCACATTAAATGCGGCTGCTGCTTTGAACCGTGAGAAAGAGATCGGTTCGCTGGAGCCCGGCAAACAGGCGGATCTGCTCATTCTGGATGCTCCTTCCTATCGTCATCTTCCCTATCAGATAGGTACCAACCTGGTGGAAACGGTGATCAAAAAGGGCGAAGTAATGGAGGCATAACAGGTTATTGTTCTTCATAAGTTGTTTTCTAAAACCGCAGAAACTAAAGGTGACAAATAGGCCTCCCCTCGCTATGACCGCATTCTGCGGCAAGCTCGGCTCACCACATCCCTGTGGTTTGGGCCTATTCATCACCATTTTATAGGCCGAAATGGGTGAAAACAACTAAATTTCATAACAATACCCTTGATTAAAAATTAACTTCCAGGCAAGATTTAAAAACTAACAAAATAAAACCCCCGCCAGGATAGCGGGGGCTAAATCAATTTCCCTATTTTACTTCGAGCTTATTTGATATTTAACTATATTATTTTTATCTCTCGATTATGGTGATGCGTTCTTCCGCCAGTTCTTCTCCAAATTCATCGATTCCATGTACGTAATCCAGCAGAATTTCTACTTCTATACTGTCAGTTGTCTCAGAATCTAGAGGATCAACATTTTCGCTGTAAAACTGATATACGTAGCTATTGAAAGCGGCTGTATATTCAGCATCAGGATCTATTCTTTCTCCTTCCACATATACTTTGGTATCTACAACTTCACCGTCTTCTTTTATTACTTCATAAGTAAAGCCAGAAGCCTGAGTGGCAGGTCCTTCATACCAAACGTTTTGGTCGTGCAGCATTCTTTCGAACATTTCACCTGTCACAGTGGCTATCACTACATTATTATCATAGGCAAAGCTGTCATAAAATACATTGCGCAGGGCTTCTTCATAAACCGGACCATCTTCAAATTCTGCTCCGGAAGCCAGCTGATCGGTAGGATAAGTTCCAAAGTCAACATCCAGTACTTCCCTTACAGCATCGGCCTTAAGATTACCAGCAGTTACAGACCCTTCATCTTTGCCCACTGTGGAAAGAGCTGCCTGTGTGCGGGCAATTTCGGTGCCTTCACCGCCGGGAACAGTAGATGTTGAAATTCTATCAACATCTTGATAATCTTCCAGATCTCCTGGCTCTAAATCTTCCTCGATATACTCGATAATTACATCATTAGTTCGGCGATAAGTATTTTCTCCTTCATCACGGGCGGTAAACTCATAAGTACTGGCCACATAATCACTGAGAGCTACTTCGTAAATTTCGTCCTCAGACAGAGGCGTTCCATCAGGATAGGTTAATTCAATATCTTCTACAGCCCCTATATCATTAACTACAACTTCGTAGTGCAAACCTCCAGCCTGCAGATCTATGGAATAGCGACGTTCATAGGAGAACTGCAGAAGTGATTTAATATCTTCTTTGGTCATTTCATATACTACAACGTCATTACCGAAAGGTTCCAGCTCAAAAATGGTGCCGACGTTAATTTCACCACCGATTTCACTAACTCTGATACCACCATTATTCTGAAATCCAAAATCAGCATTGACACGATGTCGGGTAGCATCTGTCATCAAACTACCCAGTTCCATATTCCCGCTAAGTGTGCCATCTATATAACCTATTTCCCGCGCAAAAATTTCTTCAACTTGATCTTGATAATATTCAATCTCTGCCGTTACCTCTTCGTCTCTTTCGGCAATATCCTCTATATTTATAAGCTCTCCTTCCCGGTGAACAATTTCGCCTTCTGCATCCAGTCCCACCTCTATTTTTCCGAGATAATTAGTATCTGCTCCAGCTTGAGCTACCAGAGCATCATTTACAACAGGAGGATTTTCCACTACTGAATGAGAGTGACCGCCGATAACCAGGTCCAATTCTGGCATTTCTTCTGCCAGCTCCTGTTCCCAGGCATGACCCATATGGGTTAAGCCTAAAAAGATACTGGATTCTTCAGCCAGATACTCATATTCCAGAGCTGTCTCAATCGGATCAAAAAATTCTATGCCGTCAAGATTGCCCGGATGAGTGGAGGGGATGCCATCTGGTCCTATCTCTACCAGGCCCAGAACTGCAATTTCATTCCCCTGTTCTGTTTCCAGAAAGATATATGGTTCGGGTTTTTCCAGTATAGGAGTGTCTTCAACATCAAAATTTGCCAAAATCATGGGAAAATCAGCCTGTTCTATTCTGTCCTGGAGAACTTCCTGACCATAATCAAATTCATGATTACCCAGAACCAATGCATCATAACCAGCTTCATTCATTAAACCTACTATGGGCTTGCCCCTTAAATTTTCTCCGTCAATTACATATTCATCCACTACCGGATTACCGCTGAAAATATCGCCACCGCTGACTAAAAATACATTGTCGTATTCTTCCTGTGCCTGTTGATGATACCAGGCAATTCTGTCAAAGTTTTCGATAACTCCGTGTTCATCATTGGTGTGTAAAAATATTACCTCTTCTTCCACATC
>CAYOFJ010000129.1:0-5933 GCA_964403065.1 uncultured Halanaerobiaceae bacterium
ATCAGTTAACTTTCGTAGATGAAATTAAAAATATCAAATTAAAGTGTGTGAGACCTCAGTTTTTCTTTCTTTGCCTTAAGTCAATTTAGTATGAATATTGTACTACCCACAACTAGTTAACTCAAACTACAAACTCTCATTTGGATTTAATGAAATTATATGGTATCATAAAAACACAATTAGAACACTAAACTTTAAAATCACTCGAAATGGCAACTGTCTTGAAAAAGACAGATCGCAAAGCTTACGAACCTAAATTCTTTAATAGGAGTAAGGTGGTCGGGCTGCCGAAGGTGAATCGTTACTTCAATCCTTCCGCCAGTAAATTCGGGTGGAAGGTCTTTTGTTTTTATAAAAATGAATTGAAAAGGGTGTTTAATTTTAATATTAGAAAAATTTAGTCATATTATTGAGCAGATTAAGATGATTGGGGAGGAGGGTTTAAGGATGTCTTTATCTCAAGAATTTAATCTGGATGAAATTGTTGAAATACATTCGGAGGAACAGAAAATAGTTTTTGATATGGATGAGTCCTGTTGTGATAGATATCCCATCGTGCTGCCCGGGAAAAATCTCACTCTTTATCATGATAATGAGCGGATTAATTCCCCTGAATTAATAACAGAAAATATCGTTCTTCATTATGAACTTCCGGAAGAAGAAGCCAGAAAGGAAATAGATTTGGAAATTACGGAAAATGAATTGAAAGCTTATATTGAGATAAGTTTCCAGCCTGCAAAGCATTATGAGTTAATATTTGAAGAAACTAGAGATGGAATTTTAATCGAGGGCAGAGAACATCAAAAAGAAGATGAAGAAAATATACAGATCACAGAAAAAGAAATTAAAAAGATACTTGGTGATGGAGGAGTATTTTATGGTATTAATGAAGAAAAAATTGATGAAATTGTATCCAGAGGAAAACAGGGTAAATTTCTTGTTGCCGAAGGGAAATATCCTGAAGAAGGTATGGATGCACATATAGAGGAAAGATTGCCCTCCAGGAATCATAATAAAGATGACGTTCTAAAGAGTGACAAAATTGATCATTACAGAAATATAATTGGTTCTATTCTCCCTGGAGAAGTGGTGGCTGAAAAAATAAAGCTGGTAGAGGGCAAACCCGGCAAAACTGTTACTGGTAAGGAGATTCCGCCACCTCAGGTAAAAGATATCAAATTAACTCCAGGAGAAAATATCCAGTTAAGTGAAGATGGTTTAAAGGCCATATCATTAATAGCCGGACGTCCTGAGATCATTGAGAAAAACAGCGAGGTAATTGTGAAAGTTTTACATCAATATATTATATCAGGAGATTTAGACAAAAATGAAGGAAGTGTTGAGTTTAAGGGAGATTTGATTGTTAAAGGAAATATACAGGATTATTTCGGTGCTAAAACCGAAGGCAATATTTTTGTTAAGAAAAATGTTAATAATGGAGATTTACAGGCTGGTCAAAATGTATTTATAGGTGGTAATGTTGTGGGAACTGAAATACATGCAGGTACAACAGGGCAATTTGACCAAAAACAATTAAAAACTGAAAAGCTATTCAATGAAATGCATCAATTTTACCAGCAGCGGTTTCAAGATTTGTTTGCAAGGAGAAATTCTGGAAATTTTAAAATCAAAAAAGAACTTAATAAGTTAAGGCAGGTCATGATAGAAAATAAGGAATTTAAGGATTCTGTGATGGAACTAAATGTTTTAATGAAAAATATAGAAAAATCTAATAATGGTAATGTTTATCCCTGTAACAAAGCCCAGATAGAGTGGTTGAAAAATTTCATTTTAGGAATTGAGTCCTTTGAAAGAAAAGAAGTAAATCAAAAGTTGCAGAGAATAATAAAAAGCTTAAAATTATGGCAAAATATTGAGCGAAATTATAATGACGCGGGATCTAATATAATCAGTCAGGTTCAGAACTCTGAGATTTCAGCCACACAAGATATTGTTGTAATGGGAAAGGGGAGTTATAATTCTGATTTACAGGCTGAGCAAAGTATAATATTGAAAAGACAAAACAGTTTTTTTAAAGGAGGAACAGCAATAGCTGGAGGCTGGTTTATTGCCGGAAGAGCCGGAGTTCCCATGTCGAAGACATTTGTCAGAGTAGGAGAGGGAATAGCTGTAAAGAATGTCAAAGGCCCACTTACAGTGAAAAGCTGGCGAGATAAAAAGACTATTAAAGAAAGAAAAGCTCTTTTCATGGAAGTTGATCAAGAAGGAAAACTAGAGGAAAAAACCTGGAGGGGCTGGATGAATTTTGTGGAAAATTTACTGAATGAAGATTTAGTTGAGAAATGGAAACAGCTATAAATGATAAAATGTTTGTAAGATTTAATTTAAATTCGAAAATGTAAAATTAATTATATAAATTTGAATTAATTATGAGATAATAAAAGTATTTAGAATAGGTAAGGAGGGTGTTATGATGTCGAAATTATCTCGAGAAATTGTTGATTTACCCTCTATAGCAGAGGAAGCTGCCGAAGAGTATTATAAAAAGAGAATAAAAATGAAAGAATTTGTTGATGAAAAAATGGCTGAAAAAGATAATATTGATAAAATGATTGGAAATAATTCTCGGGAAGTGATGTTTGCTAATCATAAAAACCATGCAAACTTTATGAGTAATGTATTTGAATTTAATGAATTGAGACTTTTAATAGATACTTTACCCTGGGTTTATTATACTTATAAAAATAAAGGGTTTTCTTATGAGTATTTTTACCGGGAGCTTTACTGCTGGATAGATGCGGTCAAAAAATATTTATCTGAGGAATACAGAAAAGATATAATCGAAATATATGAATGGATGCTGGAAAATCACGAGGAATTTATTGAGCTTACAGGAAATTGCAGCAATTATCCTCTAGATATAGAAGATGAATGGCGGTCGGTTTTAAATGAATTTCTTGATGCATTATTTATAAGAGAAATTAAAGATTGTAAAAATATAGCTGAAACCAGTGTTACTTCTCGAGTAGATTTTAGGAAGTTTGCCAGAAATGTCATTAAACCTGCCCTTTACACTGTGGGCTGTATGTGGGAACAGGGAGATATAACAGTTGGAGAAGAGCATAGAATTACTACAATAGCTACTAGAATACTATCTTTTTTGCAGATGAATTTTCTGCCTGATGAATATACCAGAGGTAAAGCAGTTGTTTCAACTGTAGAAAATGAATATCACGAGATCGGGGCAAGAATAATTGCAGATTTTCTGGAATTTGACGGCTGGCAGGTATCCTTTCTGGGGGCAAATACTCCCCGGAATAAACTAATAAAGTATTTAGAAAAAGAGCAGCCTTTTATTTTAGGTCTTTCTGTTTCATTGCCTAACAATTTGAGGGATTTAAACCAAACAATTAAAGAAGTGAGAGCAAAAAGTAATGTAACAAATACTAAAATATTAATAGGTGGAAAGGCTTTGAATGATTTTCCCTATTTACAGGAGAAGTTTTCTGCTGATGCTTTTGCTGAAAATGGGGAAGAGGCTGTTAAGATAGCAAATAAATGGTGGGAAGGTTGATTTAAGAATTTAATACGAACGTGAATATAAATGTTGGCATTTAAGCTTAAAATAAATCACCCCCCTAATTGCAAATAAGCTTTGTTTAGAAAATATTTCATTATCTACAGGGAATAAATGGGTGTCCAAATCCGCCGTGGAAACCTCTATGATGTCCGCGGAAAATTACATCTGTTTCGCTGTACTCCTCAGTTGTTTCACGTCCGGTCATCCCATGCATTCCGTGCATTCCTCTTTGACTTGTACTGTAATAACTTTCTTCAAGTTCTAATAATTCTTCTCTAAGTTTAAATATTTCATCTTCTAATTCTCTTAATTCTGCTTCACTTGCTTCATTCAGTAGTTTTTCCTGGTATATTGTATTTAATGCATTCAATCGGTGCTGCAGTCGCCATTTTTCCCGAGTAAATTCAGTCAGTTCTTCTTCAGTAAGTTCCGTTTCACTTACACTATGACTTTGCACAGCAGCCAAACTTCCTGTCAGAATGATGGCCAGAACCAAAATAAATGAAAATAATCTTTTCTTGTTCAACATTACATATCACTCCTAATATTTTAAATATGATATAGATTCATTATAATCTTTCATAAAGCTTTCAGATACCATGGACGGGTACAATGTAGTGTAAATTATAGCGGGTTTTCTCTTTTAAAGATGTTAAATGCTTTACTGGATAGTAAGCAAAGATTGATTTATAGAGAAGATGTTGGCTCAGGCCAGAAGATATGAAATTTCATTGACAATTTTAATGATGAATCTGGATAATTTTAAAGAAATTAATGAGAATCACGGGCATATTGTGGGGGATAAGGTCTTGCGGAAAGTGGGAAAGATATTAGCCGAAAACACCCGCCATGGTGATATGGCGGCTCGACTGGGAGGAGATGATAAAGCTATGTATAAAGCCAAACATGGTGGCAAAGATTACATAGTCAGAAAATAATAATAGATATGACAAATGTAAATTTACTCTTTTTTTATCTTAGAGCAATCAATCTCTAATTTCAATTACCTCTGAAAGATTGACCGTATCGAAAACTTTTTTAACGCGTTCTGCATGAACATTTTCAATAATAAGTTTTCCATCTTTTTCTTTCAGCGCACTTTTTACCACTAGAATTTTGCCCAGCGCCGCACTGTCAATATCTTCAACATTTCTCAAATCAAGAATGATTTTATTTATACCTTTGTTAACTACTTTGTTAAATTCTTCTCTCAGATTTTTGGCATTAGTTATATTGATAGACTCCTGAGGTATAATTCGCGCTTCATCTTCATATATTTTCGTTTCCATAATTTTTTTTACCTCCTTCAAAGTATTTAGTTTGCCTTTTTTGAATTCTGCGGTAATTATATTTCCCGCCTCATTAAATTCAACTTTATCAGCGGCAATCTTGATCATAGGTATACCTCTTCCCTCAGCTTCTAAATTAGGCATGTAATTTAAAGTTGCCTTCCTCCAATTAAAACCTGATCCAGGTGAAATCACCTTTAATATTATATGAGAAGGTTTTAGAATTAGTACTATTTTTATTTCTTCTTCCTTACTGCTACAGCCGTGTTCTAAAGCATTGGCCAGCATTTCCCGGGCGGCCATTTCCAGCCGAAATTTAAGTTCAGATTTATCTTGTATAAAGGATTTGCTACCATCAACAATTTTAGCCATTGTTTCTGCAAAAGCTTCTTTGCGGCAAGCCATTTTAAAACACATTTGTTTCCGCCTTATGTTTTTCAAAATAAGATTCCTCCCATATAAAAAGGAGAAACATTTATATTAATTTTTAAGATCAAATCAATAACCTGTTCACCTTTTTAATTCCACATTATAATGGGTATTTCCTGCAGAAATTGCGAATTTTTGCTGATATAGTAAATGACATTACAGAAACTAAATTGATTAATTAACTGGTAGATCGGCTGTATTTTCACAGATGGATTTAATTTCTAAGTGAAATTGGGATATACAGGAAAAGTATTTACATTAATTAACAATTAAAGAATTATTATTGACTTTGTGATAAAAATGTGTTAATATTATTGATGTTAATTTATTGTCAAAAAAATCTAAGCATTACGTATTAAGATGTATATGTTTGGGGTAATATATCTGCTTGATTTATAAAAATACCCTGAATGTGACATTTTATTCTTTCTACCACATTTTAAGTCCTAAATAAAATAAGTTTAAATAATCAATAAAGAACAGTAAAAAAGACCCAGAAATATAATATAGTTGCATATAAACAACATATTTACGTTTGTTTACGGTATAATTATTTGTACGAGACTTTTAGCCGAAATAAAAGCATATATAAACAACAAGGTAATCTTAGACTTATAGAGAATTTAATTAATAGAAGTAAATTGCATTTTTAGAAAGTTTTTCATATGAAACCT
>CAYOFJ010000130.1:0-5925 GCA_964403065.1 uncultured Halanaerobiaceae bacterium
ATTAGGTTTTTTATATGTCATCTGGCAAGGAAAAAAATGGGGATATGATAGTGAAGACATAATAGATTTTTTATTATATGGATTGCCTATAGGACTTGTAGGTACACGAGGTTATTATGTCTTATTTAATATTGACTATTTTAGACATAATCCGTTAAGAGTTTTTGATATTTCTGGTGGTGGTCTGGCAATCCATGGTGCTATTTTTGTGGGTTTGGCTTATACTGTTTTTTTTGTGAGATGGAAAAAATATTCTTTCCTGGAATTTGCTGATTTATTAACTCCTGCTTTTTTATTGGGACTTGCTGTAGGACGGTGGGGTAATTTTGCAAATCAGGAAGCTCATGGTGGAGAAGTTTCCTACGAATTTATATCGTACTTTCCTCGTTTCATTCAGCAAGGTATGGAAATAGGGGGAACTTATTATCATCCAACATTTTTATATGAGTTTTTTGCCAACTTAATTATTTTTGTTATTTTAATATTTTTTATAAGATCAAAACTATATACAAGGGGAAGAGTTTTGGCTCTTGGTCTTGGTTTATATTCTTTTGTACGTTTTATTATAGAAGATTTAAGATTAGATAGTTTATATTTAGGAGATATTCAAATAGCTCGTCTAGTAAGTATTTTTATCATTATATTTTGCATGTTTCTGTTTATATATGTTAAAGATCATCGCGGAGTTTCTAACCAATGATTCAAACTACAAATTAAAACATATTTTAACAAAGAAAGGAAGGAAATAGAAGATGAAAGGAAATTATAAATTTACTTCTGAATCCGTTACAGAAGGTCATCCAGATAAAATAGCTGATCAGATTTCTGATGCTGTTCTGGATGCAATAATTGAGAAAGATCCGGAAGCAAGGGTGGCGTGTGAGACCTTTACAACTACAGGTTTGGTTCTTGTTTCTGGAGAGATTTCTACTGATTGTTATGTAGATATTTCTCATGTGGCCCGAAAAACTATAGTTGATATAGGTTATAACAGGGCAAAATTTGGTTTTGATGGCGAAACCTGTGCGGTTATGACTGCTATTGATGAGCAATCTTCTGATATTGCTAGAGGAGTTGACCAGGCTGCTAATCATGAAAATGATATGGAGAAGAAAAAATTGGGAGCGGGTGATCAGGGCATAATGTTTGGTTATGCCTGTTCTGAAACTTCCGAGCTTATGCCTCTTCCTATTATGTTATCTCATAAATTAGCTAGAAGATTAACTGAGGTTAGAAAAAATAAAATTCTGGGATATTTACGGCCGGATGGAAAAACCCAGGTAACAGTTGAATATGAGAATGATAAGCCTGTCAGAGTAGATAAAGTAGTTGTATCTGCCCAGCACCATCCAGACATTAAAATGTCTCAATTGGAAGATGATATAATAAACTATGTTATTAGGGAAACTATTTCAGAGTCTTTACTTGATGATAAAACGAAGTATTTAATTAATCCTACCGGCAGGTTTGTGATTGGTGGGCCCCATGGAGATGCAGGACTTACAGGAAGAAAGGTTATAGTTGATACTTATGGAGGTTTTTCCCGGCATGGTGGGGGCTGTTTTTCAGGCAAAGATGCTACTAAAGTGGATAGATCTGCCTCATATGCTGCCAGGTATATTGCTAAAAATATTGTGGCGGGGGATTTAGCCGAAAAATGTGAAGTGCAGTTGTCTTACGCAATTGGAGTTGCACAACCATTATCTATAATGGTTGATACTTTTGGGACGGGAAAAATATCAGATCTTTCTTTGAAAAAGTTAATAAGGAAAAACTTTCATCTTACTCCTGCAGCTATTATTGATAAACTGGAACTGCGTAAGCCCATTTTTCAACAAGTGGCTGCTTATGGCCATTTTGGCAGATCAGATTTAAATTTAACCTGGGAAAAAACAGATAAAGCAGATCTGCTTCGCTCTCAAGCCAAGAAAATATAAGTGCTTAAATTATCTAAATTGAGGAAGTTATAAAGTATGCTTTTAAAAGGAGAGCTTAGCAGGGAAAATTTAATTAAAGGTGTCCGTTTGGCTGTTTCCATAAGTTTGATTATATCAGCTGTTTTGATAATTTTTACAATAGATATTGAGGCATTGGATAGTGTAATAAGCTATGTGAATTTTAGCACTCTTGCTTTACTTTTTTCAATTACATTTTTGAACTGGCTTATGGCTGCTTTTACTTTGAAGATTTTAACTTTGGCAGTGGATGAAAGCCTTTCTATTTGGGCAGGGCTTAAAGTTTATTTAGCTGGGGCTTTTGCTTCCCGGGTAACTCCTTTTGCCACAGGTGGGGGGCCTTTTAGAGTCTTTTTTTTAACCAGAAATGGAGTTGATGTAGCCAAAGCTTCTTCTATAGTAATAGTACAATTTGTCTATAGAATGATGCTTTTGGGAATTATGACAATAATATTTTTTGTATTTTTTCGCAATTACATTTCCAGCGGGTTTATTCCATTTTACATTTTTGTGGCTGTGATTTTCTTCGGCGGTTTAATTTCTTTGGGAATAGTTCTTTTTTCTCTTGTGCCTAATGTAGCGGAAGTTATTTTTGATAAAATTTTGCATGTTCCAGTGATTTATAACTTATTTAAACGCAGTTTTAAGGCCAAGAGATATTTAGTTAGAGCTAAATGGGGATTAACCAGATTTAGAAATTCTTTGAGAGCTTTAGGTCATAAACCTCTACATCTTATTTTTGCTTTAATTACAGTTTTTTTATTTTGGAGTTTTATGTTTATAATTGTGCCAATTCTATTATCAGGGTTAGGTTTAGAAGCTAATTTTATGAGAGCTTATATAATGCAAACATTAATTTTTTTAGTTCTTCCATTTTTTCCCACACCAGGGGCTAGTGGTATAGCCGAATTAGGGGTTGCTTCACTATTTGCAGCTTTTGTTCCTGGAAATTACCTGGGAATAGTAGTTTTTGGCTGGCGGTTTTTTACTTTTTATATACTACTTTTACCAGGGGGTTTGTTGTGTTTGCGAGAGATTAATAAGGGTGATAATATTGGCAGATAGATATCTGCAAATTACTGTTGATGTTCCTATAAATAATAGAGATAGTGAATTTCTTTATAAACCAGAAGAAAATAAAAAAGTAGTAGATTATAAGCCTGGTCAATTAGTAAAAATACCTTTCGGAAAAAGGGTTGTTACTGGATTTGTCACTGGATTTGAATGTAATCCTAAAATTGCTGAAAAGAAGATTAAATCAGTTAAGCAGTTAATTTCGTCTCAATCCTATATACCTCTGCCATTGCTTAAATCCCTGAAAAAATTATCTCGATATTATCATACTTCCTTACAAAAGTTTATTAATACAGCTCTGCCGGCCAAAGTTAGAGAAGCTCAAAATACCGAACTTAGGATTTTACATTATAAGTTAAATAATATTTATGAGGAAGAAGAGTTAAAAGAAATTTTACAAAATTTAAAAAAACAAGCACCTGCTCAATATAAGGCTATTAAAACTATATTTGAGGATAAAAGAGAATATTTGCCGGCTACTGAAATTATTGAAATTGCTGGTATTAGTAGGTCTGTGCTTTATAGTTTAGAGGATAAAGATATTTTAAAAAGAAGTAAGAGGGTTTTAAAAAGAAAGCCCAATTACAAATTTTTAAAAGACGAGAGTTCTAAAAGTAATTCTGATTTAGAATTAAATAATGAACAAAAAAAAGTACTATATCAGCTCAAACCTTTAGTAAAAGCTCAAAAATCAGAGATAAACCTTTTGCATGGGGTGACAGGTAGTGGAAAAACTGAAATATATTTACGCCTGGTGAAAGATTGTTTAAAACAGGGTAGAAGCGCAATTATTTTGGTGCCTGAAATTTCTCTAACCCCTCAATTGGTTGATTTCTTTTATCAAAAATTTCCTGATGATTTAGCAGTTTTACACAGTAGACTTTCTGCTGGCGAAAGGAGAGACGAATGGTTCAGAATAAGAAATAATGAAGCTCGTTTGGTTATTGGAGCTAGATCAGCAGTTTTTGCGCCTGTTAAAAATCCTGGTCTTATAATAATTGATGAAGAGCAGGAAAATTCTTACAAACAAAATTGTGATCCTTATTATCATGCTCGAGGTGCGGCAGTTATTAGGAGTCAACTGGAAGAATTTCCGGTAATACTGGGGACTGCAACTCCTTCACTGGAAAGTTATTTTTTCTCTCAAAACAAAAATTATAATTATTTAAGACTAAATAAAAGAGCTGGGCCAGGCAAAATTCCTGCAAAAAGAATTGTTGATATGAGAAAGGAAATCAAAAAGGGAAACTTTGGATTATTGAGTGAGAAATTAAAAGAAGCTATAAAACAGCGTCTAAAGAATGACGAACAAATTTTACTTTTCCTTAATAGAAGAGGCTTTGCTAATTTTCTTCTTTGTCAAAAATGCGGTAAAGCTATTAAATGTAAAAATTGTAATATTACCTTAACGCTCCATAAATATGATCATAGATTGAAATGTCATTATTGTAATTATAAAACAAATATTCCAGAAGAATGTCCTGATTGTAATAGTGAGCTTTTGAAAGAATTTGGAGCTGGAACAGAAAGGTTAGAAAGAAAAATTTCTAAAAATTTCCCTGATGCTAATATTGCTAGAATGGATAGAGATACTACAACTAAAAAACATTCTCATAAAAAGATACTATCAAAAATTGATAAAGGAAGTATAGATATTTTAGTTGGAACCCAGATGATTGCTAAAGGACATGACTTTCATAATATTACCCTGGTTGGCATTCTCGGTGTAGATTTTATTTTAAACTTACCGGATTTTCGTTCTGCAGAAAGGACTTTTCAGCTTTTAACTCAGGTGGCTGGTAGAGCTGGCAGGGGAAAGAAAAAAGGCAAAGTGATAGTTCAAACTTATTCTCCAGAACATTATGCTTTGCAAACGATGGCACGAGGAAATATTAAAAGGTTTTACAAAAAGGAATTGAAGTTGAGAGAAAAACTTAATTATCCCCCATTTAGTCGTTTAGTGAGAATAGTTTTTAAATCCCAAAATAATGATGATATCTCTAAAATTTCTGCAAAAATTAGAAATCATCTTATAAAAAATAATTTAGAAGGGTTAAAGTTCAATGGTCCTCATCCAGCTCCATTAAGCCGGATAAAAGGTGATTTGCGCTGGCACTTGTTATTATTTTTTGATAATTTAAAGCTTCGCCAAAAGTTTTTGCCAGCATTGAAGGAGTATATATCAAATAACATATCAAGTAATGTTTCATATTCAGTTGATGTAGATCCATTATCAATGTTATAATTGATTAGAATAGTGAGAATTTGTATGATTTTGGAGGTGAAAAAATGGCTGTTATGCCTATAAAAGAAATTGGTGATCCTGTTTTAAGAACAAAGGCTAAAAAAGTAGAAAAAGTAGATGATAACACCCGGAATTTGATTAAAAATTTGATTGATACTTTAAGAGAAAATGAAGGTTTGGGGCTTGCTGCCAATCAAATTGGAATATTACAACAGGTGGCTGTAGTAGAAGTGGAAGAAGATTTAATAAAATTAATTAATCCTGAAATTTTAGGAAAAGAAGGCAAAGAAATTGGTGAAGAGGGCTGTCTTAGTGTGCCTGGGAAACAGGGTCCTGTAACAAGGGCGAAAGAAATCACTTTAAGATATCAGGATGAATATGGTGAACACATTAAAAAAACTTTTTCTGACCTAACTGCCAGGGTTATACAACATGAGATAGATCATTTGCACGGGGAATTATTCGTAGATAAAATTGTTGATATTTCACCAAATATAAAGCAGGGAGAAAAAGCAAGGGAGCTGGAGTAATATTATGAAAGTTATATTCATGGGAAGTCCAGATTTTGCTGTTCCTTCTTTAAAACTTTTAGCTAAAAGTGATGACTTTCAAGTTCCATTAGTTATAACTCAACCTCCTCTAAAAAGCGGA
>CAYOFJ010000131.1:0-5920 GCA_964403065.1 uncultured Halanaerobiaceae bacterium
TGGCAGGTGGAAAAATTCAAACGGGAGCTTAACATGAAAAAGGGGTATTTGCAGCGCACTTTTACAGCCTGCAGCCCGAAAAATGATCGGGTGCAAGTTAAATCCACAAGATTTTTGAGTATGTCCTGTCGGGAAGTTGCAGCCATTTCTTACAGTATTACTCCTCTGGAAACAAATGCAAAGATTATTATGGAGCCCTTATTGGATGGCACTATAACCAATGAAGATGCCAATTATGATGAAATATTTTGGGAGGAAATGTCCCGGGATAGCCATAACCGCGGCGGTCAGCTTACCATGCGCACCAAAAAATCACATTTTGGAGTCTCGGCTGCCATGGAGTATGAAATTAATAAAACCCCGGAAAGTATTGAGCAGTTTAACAGGCCCAAATATATCAGTAATGAGGTTGAGATTACAGTAAAACCAGGAAAGACGCTGGAATTAAACAAATATATCGGTGTGACTACAGATCGAGATTATAAGACAGAAAATATTGCCTCTATGGCAGAAGAAAGGGCAGAATCTGCCCGTAAAACAGGCTTTTCTCAGTTGTTAAATGAGCATAAACAGAGCTGGCTGGATATCTGGCGGGAAAATGATATTAAAATTGCAGGAGGCAGAGCAGCCCAGCAGGGGATCAGGTTTAATATATTTCAGCTTAATCAGACATATACCGGACATGATCACAGGTTAAATATTGGACCTAAAGGTTTTACAGGAGAAAAGTATGGTGGGGCGACTTACTGGGATACAGAAGCTTTTTGTCTGCCGTTTTATCTCAACAGCAAAAGTGATGAGGTAGCTAAAAATTTACTGCTTTATCGCTATCGTCATCTTGATAAAGCCCGGGAAAATGCTGATAAATTGGGGCTCGATGGCGCTCTTTATCCTATGGTGACCATGAATGGTGAGGAGAGCCACAATGAATGGGAAATTACTTTTGAAGAAATTCACCGCAATGCGGCGATTGTTTATGCCATTTATAATTATATTCAGCATACTGGTGATCGAGATTATCTGGCAGATTATGGACTGGAAGTAGTGGCGGCGGTGGCCAGGTTCTGGGCTGATCGAGCTCATTATAACCCCCGGAAGAATAAATATATGATTATCGGTGTTACAGGTCCCAATGAATATGAAAATAATGTCCATAACAATTGGTATACAAATCGTATGGCGGTGTGGTGTTTAAATTATGCCTTTGAGGTTATTGATTATCTCCAGCAGGAACATTCCGATCGCTGGCAGGAGCTCAGGGAAAAAATAGGAATAACAGAAGATGAATTAAATTTATGGCAGGAAATAAGTGACAAGATGTATTATCCCTACTGGGAAGAAAAAGATATTATTGAACAGCAGGATGGTTACCGCGATAAAAAGCTCGATACAGTTGAGGACCTCGATGATGAAGATTTGCCTTTAAATCAAAATTGGTCCTGGGATAGAATATTGCGTTCCCCTTATGTTAAGCAGGCAGATGTGCTGCAGGGACTTTATTTTCTTTCTCATCATTTTGACCGGGAAACTAAAAAAAGAAATTTTGACTTTTACGAACCCCGAACTGTTCATGAGTCTTCATTATCTCCCTGCATATATTCAGTTATAGCGGCGGAAATTGGTTATACTAAAAAGGCGTATGAACTGTATTTGCGAACGGCGAGGCTGGATCTGGAAAATGTGAATAGAGATACAGAAGATGGTCTTCACATAACCAGTATGGCCGGAACCTGGCTGGCAGTGGTAGAAGGTTTTGCGGGCAAAAAAGTCGAGGGTGGCAATTTAAGTTTGCATCCCTTTTTGCCCGAGGCCTGGGAAAGCTATAGTTTTAATATCAATTTTCAGGGGAGACTTTTGGCAATTAAAGTTACTGAGAAAGAAGTCATAATTGAACTTATGCGAGGAAGCGAAATTTCTCTGGAAGTGTTTCAGGAAGAAGTCATAATTTCTCACGGTGAAAAAGTCAATTTGCCGCGGGAGTAGCAAAAACAGAGGTGGATATTTTGCAGGATAACAGTGAAAAGGAATTTGATGATGACATAAAACCGGATAAAAAGTTCAATTTTCTTCGTTTATTTATGGAAGGCATACCTTTTGGGATGGCAAATACCCTGCCCGGAATGAGCGGTGGTACTGTAGCTCTCATACTCTATATTTATGAACCTTTAATTAAAGCTATCAAAAATATAAATTTGATATTCCTGATACCCCTGGGAGTGGGGGCAGGAATAGGTGCTTTACTGGGGGCTTCAGTTATAGATAGAATTTTTGAAATTTATCCCGGGTTATTGACAGCTTTACTTGCTGGCATGATTTTGGCTTCACTGCGGGTTACCTGGCATGAAGCAAATAAGGAGAATACCGCCGGCAAAAAAGAGGTCTTTAATATAATTTTGCTGCTGGCAGGTATATCTCTGGCGGTAATTTTGACGGGGAATAATGAAAGTGGAGGTCAGGCCGCACTGAGTGCCATATTTCTGGCCAGTTTTTTCGGGTCTATTACCATGCTGCTGCCAGGTATAAGCGGGGCAAGTTTGCTGGTGGCCCTGGGGGTTTATAGACAGGTTATTACTGCTATTGCCAGTCTTGATTTTGTAGTTTTGTTTTTTTATGGTCTGGGAACAGTTTCAGGGCTTTTGATTTTTGCCTGGCTTTTAAGCTGGCTTATTACCCGACATCGGCGTCAGCTCATGTTCTTACTCAGCGGATTAATCCTGGGTTCAGTTATAGGAATGGTACCCGCGGGGCCGGGTATGACTGAATTAATCAGTTTTATTTTAGGATTTGCTCTGGTATTTAATATTATTTCATATACGCGCAAACGCGAACATTTATAGGATATATTTAAGCTTAAGTTATTCTTTAGAAGAAGGAATGTTAGAAGAAGAATATCGAGGAGGGTTGTAAATGAAAATTGTTGTTATAGGTGGAGTGGCGGCTGGTACCAGTGCAGCGGCTAAAGCTTCCCGTACTGTCCCGGGAGCGGAAATAATTCTTATGGAAAGAGATGAAGATATCTCCTATGCAGGTTGTGGTCTTCCCTATTATATTTCAGATGTAATTTCTTCGCGAAAAAAATTGATAGCAAATTACCCACAGGAATTTGCAGAAAAATATGGTGTGTCCGTAAGAACCGGACATGAAGTTACAGAAATCGATCCTGCCCGGAAAAAGATTAAATATACAGATTTAGTCCAGGATGTCTGCAGTCAGGAAAATTACGACAAACTCATTATTGCTACAGGTGCTTCTCCTATTATGCCACCAATACCCGGTATAGAGCTGGATAAGGTTCTGCCTTTGCGCACAGTGAGTGATGCCGATAGAATAAAGAGGCTTACTGGAGATCCGAATATTAACAGTGTTACCATTGTTGGAGCCGGGTTGGTGGGGTTAGAGATGGCTGAAGCTTTTAAGGAACTGGGATTGGAAGTAACAGTGGTAGAACAAATGGATCATGTACTCCCTATTTTGCCCGATGAGCTGTCAGAAGAGCTGGAAAACCATCTGATTGAAAAAGAAGTCAATCTTGTGCTGGGTGATGGTGTGAAAGAATTTCAGGGAAAAGAAAATGTTGAGCAGGTAGTAACTGACAGCGGTCAGAAGGTAGAAACTGATCTGGTTCTCATGGCGATAGGAGTTAAAGCAAATTCTAAACTTGCCGCTGATGCCGGGCTGGAACTGGGCGCCGGAGATGCTGTAGCAGTGAATGCTAGAATGGAAACCAGTGTTGAGGATATATATGCCTGCGGTGATTGTGCAGAAACGGTAAATCTTATTACGGGAGAGAAAACCTGGGTCCCTCTGGGTTCTACTGCCAATAAACAGGGCAGAACTGCCGGAGAAAATGCGGCCGGAGGCGAGGCGAAGCATAAAGGAGTACTTAAAACTGGTATTACCAAAGTTTTTGATTATACTGCAGCTGCCACCGGTTTAAAAGAACAGGAAGCCAGGGAAGCCGGTTTTGATCCCGTGGCCATAACACTTAATGTCCCCAATCATGCGGGGTATTATCCTGGCTTCGATTATTTTACGCTGCACGGTGTATTTGATAAAAAGACCAATAAAATTTTAGGTGCTGCCGGCATCGGTGAAAGTGGAGTGGACAAAAGAATAGATGTTCTGGCAGGAGCAATTTATGCAGAACAGACAGCTAATGATCTTTTTCAGATGGATCTGGGCTATGCTCCTCCTTATTCTACACCTAAAGATCCAGTAGCAGTTTTGGGTATGGTAGCTGAGAAAAAGCTGCAGGATTAAACTCGGGTAAAATATATTATTTACTCAGTGATATTTAATAATTCCAGTTTTTGGTTGTAATCCATAGGACCGACGTGTCTTTCCTGGATAATATTTTCTTCATTGATTACAAAAGTGGTGGGTACACCACGCACCAGATACTGGTTTGCCACATCTTGATTTTCATCAAGCAGAACAGTAAAATTAAAACCGGCTTCTTCAATATACTCCCTTACTTCGGAAGCTGATTGTCCCACATTTACAGCCAGGACTGTGATTTCATCTCCGTGTTCTTCGTGCAGCTGCTGAAGCTCCGGCATTTCCTCCTGACAGGCTGGACACCAGGTAGTCCAGAAATTAAGCAGGATATATTCTTCTTCTGTTTGATGAAGAGCAAATTCTTCTTCCTGGTTCAACACCTGCAGGTTAAAGTCCGGGGCTAAATCACCAGGGAAAGCCCCTTCTTCTGCAGAAAGTCCGGCCTCAGGAGAAATGAGGCTTAAGGAAATAAATATTAAAATTATCAGTCCCGTTTTAAATAATTTGCCGGCAAATTTCGATAATATAAACATGATTTTTAACCTCCCCTGTAAATAATACAAATAAACGTTTGGGCAAAGTACCATAATTAAGAAACAGGTAACTTTTCAAACTACCAGGGTAAAAATTCCGTCCAGGACTGGCTCAACAGAGCAAAATGCCCGGTGAAAATTAATATTCCTATAATTATAATAAGAACTCCGGAAATAATTTTGATTCCGGGCAAATACTTATTAAATCGGCTCAATTTTTCTAAAAATTTCTCCATGAAAAGGGCCGCTATAATCAAAGGTAGTGATAATCCCAGGGAGAAAAGAGCCAGCATTATAGTTCCTGTTATCATGTTTTCAGCGGTCCCTGCGTATACTAAAATTGAACCCAGAATAGGCCCTATACAGGGACTCCAGGCCAGGGAAACCACCATTCCCAGTAGAAAAGAGCGGGGATAACGATGCAGCCAGCCAGGTGGTTTAATATTTATCTGTTTGCGCAAAATTTTCAGGGTGATCAGATCCAGCATATTTAACCCTAAAATTATTACCAGTATACCACCTATTCTAGCAAACAACTGCTGATTGGCCATTAACCGTTGTCCTACCCAGGACGCTGACATGCCGAGTATGATAAATATTAGCGAAAAACCAGCCGCAAAAAATAGAGCCGGCAGCAGAATAGAAGGGTTGTGAGTTTTCTGTGCGTCACTTTTCATTTTTATAGTACTATAATCTCCTGCCAGGTAGCCAAAATAAGAGGGAATGAGCGGCAGAATACAGGGTGAAAAAAATGTTAAAAAGCCTGCGGCAAAAGATAGACTGTAAGAGATTTCCTGCTGCAAATTTATTTCCTCCCGAGCCAGATATTTTTGTTTGCTAAAATTATAACACACCCAGAATTAAATAACAATAAATTAAATTATTTGAGGAGATTGTATTGTATTTAACATACTTTTCTTTGGGAAACATTTATGATAGTATGGTGAAAGAGAATTGAAGCAGATATAAAATAATATATTTTTAGTTTCCATAGACTTATTTTATTTAAAAACTAGGGGGAAAAATCATGAGTGAACCTATTAAAGTTAATGAAGAAAATTTTGACGAGGAAGTATTAGAAGCTGACAGACCTGTACTGGTAGATTTTT
>CAYOFJ010000132.1:0-5876 GCA_964403065.1 uncultured Halanaerobiaceae bacterium
CGAAATAATCTCCATTTTCCAGATCACCGCTTCCGCGCACATCCAGCCAGGCCATTACTTCGTACTCGCCCGCCGGGACGTCATTTACGGTGAATTCGCCGGAATTTACCTCAGCTGTGTTTTCTGCCACTATATTAAAATTGCGGCCGTCTCTTTCACCCACGGCAACTGTGATTTCTGTAGCTTCGTGTACACCCCAGTAGGTGTTGATCATGCCGTGACCGTAGTGTTCATTATAGCCGGGATCTCCCAGGTCGATGGCGGTTTCCTGCATAACATCCAGCACCTGGCTGTGAGGTATGCCTTCGGAGATCATCAATCCGGCCAGACCTGCTACCTGGGGTGCGGCCATGGAAGTACCTGACATGGCATAGATATTATCTCCCGGGACAGTACTCCAAATATCACTGCCGGGAGCAGTTATATCCTGTTCAGCGCCATAACTGGAATAATTGGCCAGTTGTGGTGGGCCAGAATCATTTTCTGATAAAGCACCTACTGCAATGATATCTTCGAATTTGGCAGGATAAGCTATACCTTCTTCACCTGAATTACCACTTGCTGCAACTATCACCACCCCTTCATTAGCCGCTTTTTTAACTGCATCTTCCATGAGCTCGGGAGTTTGATCACTATGCATACCCAGAGACATATTGATAACATCTGCTGGAGGTATGGGGCTTTCTTCTCGCAGACCTGCGGCATGTAAAATACCTTCAGCAATTGACCATTCACTTCCAGAACCATAATCATTTAGTACTTTTACAGGAAGCAGTTCTACATCCCACATTACACCAACAACACCCCGGCCATTATTGGCTTTAGCGCCAACTATGCCAGCTACATGGGTGCCGTGATTTTGACGATCCATGAAATCATCTTCATCTCCACTATTGGAAAAGTTGATACCTGAATCTATATCAACCATACCCTGCATTTCCACATGGTTATAGTCAATTCCAGTATCCAGGATAGCAACTCTGACATTGCTGCTGCCATCTTCATCTCTCCAGGTTCGAGGTAATCTCATTACGGGAGGGGCCCATTGTTTATAATAATATTCATCATCTGGTTCCCGATAATCCTGAATTTTGAAGGCATTATTGGTATGAGCTGATTTGATGGAAGCTTCTCTGCTAGCCTGAGTTTGAGCCTGCAGTGAACTCACTTCTGCCGGAATTTTAACCAGCATAGCGTTTAATTCAGGCAGATAATCCAGCTTTTCATAACCAAGATTTTTAGCTAAATCTGCAGCTTCACTTTCTGATAATTTATGCCTTAATTTAAGAATTAATTCTTCCTGTTTTTCCTGTTTGTATGCTGCAAAATTGCTCGAATCCACTTCCCACATTTCTGCCGAATTATTTCCAGCCATACTCATTTCTACTTTTGAATGAGGGAAATTGTGTTCGAAATTGAAATTTCCACTTACAGTTATATCGCCGGGTTCTGGTTGATCTTCATCGTCTTCATCCTCGTCGTCTTCTTCCTCTTCTTTTTGGTCGATAACATCAACCGTCAGTTCAGCGGAGTCACCTTTATCAAAATCCAGGAGAAACTCTAACACATCGCCTTCCTCATAATTTTGTTCAATTAGAAAGTCACTGTAAATTATCAGAGTATTGTCTTCAAGAGTGTAATTATCATCAATATTCTCCACGGAATAATCATCTTCATGCAGATTAAATCTGAGGTCTTCCAGTTCTGTAGCCTGATTCCAGGTAATGGTAGTTCTGACATCTTCGGGCTCGGCCAGATTAAATTCCGTTTCAGCCGGAGAAATTTCGGCATCTGTTTTAATTTCCTTTTCCACAACATTGATAGTGAGTATACTGGCACTGCCCTCATCAAAGCCTATAAAAATTTCAATTTCAGATCCCGGATTGGCTTTAGTTTCTAAAAATTCATTTTTGATCATTAAAGTACTCGTATCCTCATTAAAGGAAGCAAAATCCTCTTTGTTTACTTCAAAATCCTCCCTATCCATAATCATGGAAACTTCTGTAACCTCACTGGCTTCATTCCATTCGATGAGGGTAGAAACATCATCAGGCTGAGCTACATTGTATTCAACTTGCTGAGGAGTGATTTCAGCACTATTTTCCTGTTTGATAATTATTTCGCTGGAAAATATAGAGTTATCTTCTCCAGTCTGCTGAATTTCAATTTTGCCTTTGTAAAATTCATAGCCTTCTTTTCTAGCGGTATACTCATATGTGCCTGATTTTAATTTATCAAAAACAGCTTTTCCCTCGTAATCAGTTGTTGCTGTTAGATTTTTTGGACCGTCCAGATTAACTTCAGTTTGCTCAATACCTTTCAACTTGCTTGCTTCTGCATCTGGTTCTACAACACTCACAGTAAATTTATGTCTTGCTTCTTCCGGGGCTGGATCACTTTCAACGTCGTTTCCCATGTCACAGCCGGCAAAAATCAGGGCTATGGTGATGAATAAAGCTGCTATAACTGTTATTTTTCTATGGTTCCTCATTGTTAATATTAACCTCCGAAAATGTTTTGGCCCCCTAAAATGATAAATTTTACGTTTAATTTAATTACAGCTTAATTTTAAATTGGTGCATGACATTCGATTTTTATAGCAATATATTTTTTCTATCAATAAAATCTAATTCGAGCTATTTTTACAATTCACCTCCTTATTTCCTCAAATCTTTGATAAGTTATTTTTATATCTGTATGTAGTAATGAGTTTATTTCTTTCGTTCTGTTATTTTTATTTTGTAATAGAATCATACCACAGGAATTTTACTTTTTATACACTCCAAAAGTCCCATAGAGCCCAATATGAAGGGATTGAGGACTATTGTACTGTTTGAGATTTGTTACTTATGAGCTAAATTAGACTGAGATGTGAGAGAAATGAAAGTGGGTTGTGAGTGATTTGTGACTACTGGCCACTTAAATTGTGGTATACTTCTAAATAGTTACAGAAGATTAAACAGTAAAAAGTCAGGGTACAAAGTGACATATGTAGCAAGTTAGATAGTCGCCTTAAACAGCTTCATACTATTTTACATTATTTTAAAGGAGGGATGCTTATAGATATGCATAACGGAAATAGACAATTTTTTGTTGGAAGAGGGGGAATTTCAGTTTCTAGTTTCAAAACAAGTTTCTAGATTCAACTGGCTTCAAATTAAAGAAGCAGGAAGTGAGAAGTAAAACTATAACTGGAGGTAAATTATAATGAAAAAATTAATGACATTAGTTTTAACTATGGCTCTCGTACTGGGAATGGGAACCTTTGCTTTAGCAGTGGATACAGAAACTGCTGCTTTGGATGTCGGTATTGAAATCGGACAGTATTTCGAACTCGCTATAGTTTCCGAATTCTTCGAAGGCAGTGCCGGAAACAATCCTCTTTTTGGTCTTTTTAACGAAGAAAATATGATTTCTGGCCAATTAGGTTATTATGTAAGTGATGGTAATGCCACTGTAGGAAGAGCTCAAACTTTATTTGGCAGATCCGATGCTCCTGTTAATACTCCTGATCGTGATGGTGTTGAGATGGTAGTAGTAGCAGCCAACACTGAAACTATTCTCGAAATGGATGTAGACTGGGGAGAAATGATTGATGAGGAATATATTCAAGCATTTTTCCGCTTCTCATCTAATGAGGATATTGGTGATGAATTTGACGATCCCGTTATTGGTATTGGAGGTTTTCCAGGAATTATGGATGTAGGCCACTATAACACTGAAATGTCTGCTGGCCGCCCCGATTTTAACAACATGTTAATTGAAAGAGGTAACCTATCTTATGACACTTTCTCGAGATTGGGAGATGCCATGGGATTAGCAGGCTATAGCTGGGGACAGCACATGGGTTATGTAGGTAGCTGGGAAGATGCTTCCCAAAGCGATATTATCAGCATTCCTTTCAGAAACTGCACACCTTCCTTGATTCACATCAACGGTGCAGTTGAGATTTTGAAAGCTACCGGCCTACCCGCAGGTACCCACAAATTGGGAACAGTTGGACTTACACTTTCTGCTGATCCTGCTTTTGATGGCTCTACCTGGCCTGTAGTAGAAAATTATTAAATTATTCAAGTTAAAATAATAAGCTTAAAGTTATAAAAAATTAGTTATTAATCAATTCCAGGGGGCTTTAAGCTCCCTGGAAATGGTTAATTTTCAGAGATTGAGCTTGAGATTTTAAAATTTGTTTGTAAGTTATAACAAGTGAGAGGGTGAAGCAAATGTATAAAAAACTACCTGGGATGATACTTTTACTGTTGATTATATTTTCTTTTTCTTTTACTGTATCGGCAGTACAGGTGCAGCCGATGGCCATAAATTTAGATCTGGCTCCTGGTGATATGGAGGAATTTAACCTTAGATTGATAGGTGGAGTCAGAAGGGAAACAGTGAGTTTAACCCTGATGCATCCCGTGCAAAACATCAATGGGAGATTAAGTTATCAGGAAATAAGTTCTGAGATAAATCCTGTATTAGACTGGCTGGAACTGGATAATGAGGTTGTTACTGTGCCGGCCAATGAAAATATTGATGTTGCTGGTCGGGTTAACATTCCCTTTAATGCTGGAGGCTCTCATACTGCTGTAATTATGGTCGAAACGGAGGAAACAGAAGCCAGAGGGGGATTGCCTTTAGGTTTTAGAATCAGATATGCAGTTAGAGTTAATATAAATATTGATAGACCTGGCCAGAGACCCACTGTGGATATCTTAGATTTTTCTTTACAGGCAGATGAAGATGGTCGTCCTGTCATATCCACTCATTTTGCCAATACTTCTCCTTTGAGGTTTCCCGCGGTAGCTGATGTAACTATCAGGGGGGAAGATAGAAAACTGATCGAAAGAGTGCCGGTTTTTAGTGAAGCTACTTCGGTTGAACGGCGGGAAAATTTCCCGGTATATCCTGGTAGTGAATTGATTTATAAAGGAGAGGTAAAAGAGCCTTTATTTCCCGGCTCCTATGAACTACAGATGTTTTTTCGTTATGCCGATGGCAGACAAATTATCCGCCGACAGACGGTAGAAGTGGGGGAAGAATTCTTACAGGAAGATACCATCAGATATTTAACTGTGGATCCCCTGGATGTTTCACTTTCTAAAATCCCCGGTGCTAATTCGACCCAAATATTGACTTTTAGCAGTCATATTTCTGAACCTTTAATAATCAGTACTTCGCAAACTGAGCTGGGTACGGAATATCCCCAGTCTGTTTTTGCCAACATGGAATTTGTTATCAGAGGTGATTCCCAATTTGCGCTGAGACCCAGGGGAGTAAATAGACAGCTGTTGATCTTTAGGTCTGATCGGGAAACAGAACCGGGAGGATATTACGGTTATCATGATATAGAGGTATACAACACTGAGGGTGAATTACTGGAAACACACAGGGTCAATTTGACTTCTGTTCTGGAAGGTGAAGCTGATATTAGAGGACAGATCAGAGATTTAACCCATGATAGGGGAGAAGTTGTAGATACTTTTAGCGTGACAATAAGAAATACAGGTAATATTCATATAGTGCCCGATGTTTCCCTGCAGGTTTTTAATCAGGCGGATGAGCTTTATACCAATTTAAACTTGACTTTACAGGATGAAAACCAAATATTACCTTTGCAGACCAGATTTGTTTCTGCTGAAAGGCGTCTACTTGAAGAGGGTGACTATACAGCTGTGGTAACTCTTAGGTCAGGCAATGAAGAACTGGATACTGAAGAATTTTCTTTCTCAATTGGGGGCAGCAAATAAAATATGGAAGTTCACAGGAGGAGTTAAAATGAAACGTGGAAAGCTGATTTTTATTATTATACTGTTGCTTTTAACTGTCTTATCTGCAGGAATGCAGCCGGTAATGGCTGCAGAAGATATGGAAGAAGA
>CAYOFJ010000133.1:0-5867 GCA_964403065.1 uncultured Halanaerobiaceae bacterium
CCGGGGCTTATAAAGTATTGGAAGCTATAAGGCGAAGTGATACTGGAAATTTTTCCAAATTTATGTCAGAACCATGGTCAAAAAGAATTATAAAAAGGCAGCAGTAAAACCTTCCCATCAGAGAAGATTACTGCTGCCTCTTATTTTAGAAACGATCTCTATTTTCTCTGCTACAAATCTATTTGCTCCAGTATAATACTGACCATCAAGCTTCGTCAGTATAACTTATACCCTTTCTCCCATCTTCGGCTGCTCTCAGCCGGGCTTTTGCTCTTTCCAGAGCCGCCTCTGCCCTGGCCTCATCAACTTTCGCTCTTTCTTCCCGCAGCCGTCGCTGGGCTCTTTCTTTGGCCTGGCGGGCTCTTTCTACATCAATTTCATCCGGGAGCTCCGCAGTTCTGACGATTATGTTTACTTTATCGGGCTTCACTTCCATAAACCCATCACTGATGGGAATCGGGATCTCTTCTTCACCTGTGTCTACTATCATGACACTGTTTTCCAGAGAAGTAACCAATGGTGTATGACCGGCCATGATACCAATATCTCCATCTATAGCCCTGGCCACCACCATCCTTACTTTAGCATCGAAAACAACCCGCTCGGGGGTTATAACTTCCAGTTCAATTTTTTCTGGCATCAGCTATCACCGACTTCCGACTTCTTTAGCTTTCTCCTGTACATCCTCTATAGTTCCGACCATGTAAAATGCTTCCTCGGGCAGATCATCATGTTTGCCATCTATGATTTCCCGGCAGCCTCTAATAGTTTCCTCTATAGGTACATATTCTCCCGGTACATTGGTAAACTGTTCCGCCACAAAGAAAGGCTGAGACAGAAAACGCTCAATGCGGCGAGCTCTGTTAACTACAACTCTATCCTCTTCTGAAAGTTCTTCCATTCCAAGAATAGCAATGATATCCTGCAGATCTTCATATCGCTGCAGAATTTCCTGAACTTCCCGGGCAGTATCATAATGATCTTCTCCTACTATACGCGGATCCAGAATAGAAGATGTAGAGTCCAGAGGATCAACGGCTGGATAAAGACCCTGCTCGGCCCTCTGACGGGAAAGAACTGTTGTAGAATCCAGGTGGGCAAATACCGAAGCAGGCGCCGGGTCCGTCAGGTCATCTGCCGGTACATATATAGCCTGCACTGAAGTGATTGAGCCCTTTTCCGTGGAGGTGATTCTCTCCTGCAGGGCACCAACATCCTGAGCCAGTGTAGGCTGATAACCAACCTCAGAAGGCATACGCCCCAGCAGAGCTGAAACCTCCTGACCGGCCTGAATAAATCTAAAAATGTTGTCGATAAAGAGCAGGACATCCTGCCCGAATTCATCCCGGAAATGTTCAGCCATTGTCAGTCCGGATAGACCGACTCTCATTCTGGCTCCCGGGGGTTCATTCATCTGCCCGAACACCAGAGCTACTTTGTCCAGTATATCGGCTTCCTGAAACTCCAGCCACAGGTCATTACCTTCACGGGTTCTTTCACCTACACCGGAAAATACGGAAAGACCTCCGTGCTCAATAGCAATATTATTGATTAATTCCTGAATAAGAACTGTCTTACCTACACCAGCACCACCGAAAAGACCAACTTTACCACCTTCAGCATAGGGTGCCAGCAGGTCAATTACCTTAATACCAGTTTCGAAAATTTCTGTGCTGGTTGACTGCTCTTCATAAGTAGGTGGTGCGCGGTGAATGGATTTTTCCTGCTCGGCCTCTACCGGGCCGGCATCATCAATGGTATCACCTAAAACATTAAAGATTCTGCCCAGAACTTCTTCACCAACAGGAACGGAAATGGGCTGACCCTGATCTACAACTTTAGTGCCTCGTACCAGACCATGGGTATTATCCATGGCAACCGTTCTAACCCTGTTATCCCCCAGCTGCTGCATAACTTCACAGGTTAGTTCTATATCCTTTTCCTCGTCTTCTATCACAACTGCATTATATATATCCGGCAGCTCTCCCGGGGGAAACTCTACGTCAACCACCGGACCTATAACCTGAACTACCTGCCCGGTTTTATCCTTTTCACTCACAGCAATTCCTCCTTTATTAACATAATTTGCTTTATTTCTCGGTTTTCAGCGGAATTCAGCCAATTATTTAAGTGCTTCTGCCCCACTGACGATTTCACTTATCTCTTTGGTTATCTGCTCCTGACGGGCTCTATTATAGGATAATGTCAGTTCTTCGATCATCTCTTCCGCATTTTCTGTGGCATTATCCATGGCGGTCATGCGGGAACCAAACTCACTGGCTTTTGATTCCAGAATGGCAGCATAAAGTATATTATTGATATATTGGGGTAAAATAGTATCCAGCACTTCCGGAATAGAAGGTTCGTATAAATAATTGGCCTCGGTTGTTCTGGCAGATTTTTCGCCTACACCCGTTTCTGCCGTCTCACCCTCTTCTTCTATAACTCCCAGATCTTCCTGATAATCCTGACTGTCTTCTTCCGGAGGCACCACCGGCAGCAGTGGTATGTCTTTCACAGTTTGACTGAGAGCTGAATCAAAATGGGTGTATATAAGATTTACCTGGTTAATATCCTCACTCAAATACAGGTCGATAATCCTGTGGGTGATTCTGCGGGCAAAATAAAAGCTGGGATAATCATCCAGGTCCACATAATCTGCCAGTATGTCATAACCTTCTTTTTCCAGCTTGCGATAGCCAGACCTGCCCAAAACCACCGTGGGAGTTCTGGCCGGGGAAGCAGAAGCGGAAAATTTTCTCAATACTTTGGTGTTATAACCACCGCAAAGACCCCGGTCAGATGTAACCAGCAAATAAAGATTCTTATCCCCTTCGGTGCTGCCGAGAAGAGGATGTTCTGCGGTTTCTTCCGTATAGTGTACTATATCAATAAGAATATCCCGGGTTCTGTTAAAGAACGGGCGGGCCTGTTCTGCTTTCTCCTGAGCCCTGCGCAGTTTAGCCGAAGCAACCATCTTCATGGCCCGGGTAATTTTTTTGGTGTTTTCCACGGTATCTATACGTCTTTCAATATCGCGCATCGTTTCCATATACAAACCACCTCCTCACCACGAAAACTACAAACAAAACAGCAAAACTTTCAGACCGATTTACTGCTTTTATTCTGACATCTCTTCCTCTTCTTCACCTGAGTCTACAAAACTCTTTTCCTCAATGGAAAAGCTCTCCTTAAATTCTTCTATTACTTCCACCAGTCTTTCCTCGATATCATCAGTCATCTCTCCTACCTCTATGATATCCTCCAGAACATCATTGTGACTGGAGCGCATATAGGAGAGGTACTCTCTTTCGAAACGATCGAGATTATCCACAGGTATATCATCAAGATGCCCTTCCACAACAGCATAAAGAACTACTATCTGTTCTTCTACGGGCATGGGATCATTTTCGTCCTGAGTTAACATCTCCACAATACGTTCACCACGGGCCAAACGCTGCTGTGTGGCTTCATCCAGGTCAGAACCGAACTGGGCAAAAGCCTCCAGTTCCCGGTACTGCGAGAGGTCCAGCCTCAGTGTACCGGCCACATCTTTCATGGCCTTTATCTGAGCATCTCCACCCACACGGGATACAGAAGTACCAACATTGATAGCCGGACGGACACCGGAGAAGAAAAGTTCACTTTCCAGATAAATCTGACCATCTGTTATGGAGATTACGTTGGTAGGAATATAGGCAGAAACATCTCCGGCCTGAGTTTCTACAATCGGCAGCGCTGTAAGTGAGCCCCCGCCATATTCGGGGTTCAGCTTGGCTGCTCTTTCCAGCAGGCGGGAATGAAGATAAAATACATCTCCGGGATAAGCTTCCCTGCCCGGTGGACGGCGCAGCAGTAAAGACATGGCACGATAGGAATCGGCGTGTTTGGATAAATCATCATAAGCCACCAGCACATCGCCACCTTTATCATACATAAAATATTCTCCCATGGCACAGCCGGCGTAGGGAGCCATATATTTAAGCGGTGCTGATTCACTGGCATTTGCGGCAACGATTATTGTATAATCGAGAGCACCTTCTTCTGCCAGCCTTTCTCTAAGCTGAGCTACATCAGAAGCTTTCTGGCCGATAGCCACATATACACATATAACATCATTCTCTCGCTGATTAATTATGGTATCTACAGCTATGGCGGTTTTACCAGTCTGACGGTCACCGATTATCAATTCACGCTGACCCCGGCCGATAGGAATCATGGAGTCAATCGATTTGAGCCCGGTCTGCAGCGGCTCTTTAACCGGTTCTCTGGTTACAACTCCGGGAGCTTTGAACTCGGCCGGTCGGGTTTCATCTGTTTCAATTTGCCCCTGACCGTCAAGTGGTTCTCCCAGAGGGTTGACAACACGTCCCAGCAGTTCTTCTCCTACCGGCACCTCAATAACACGGCCTGTTCTTCTTACTTCATCCCCCTCATCTATTTCGGTTTCACTTCCTAAAATTACTACACCAACGTTATCTTCTTCCAGGTTTAAAGCCATACCAAAAATTTCGTTGGGAAATTCAACCAGTTCCATGGACATGCAATCTTCCAGTCCGTAAACATGGGCAATCCCATCACCGACATCCAGCACTGTACCTACACCAACTGTTTCCAGCTCAGATCCGTAATTTTCTATCTCTTTTTTTATTACAGAACTTATTTCTTCCGGTCTTATATTCATAATCATTCCACCCCTAGTTTACTAACAGGAATTTGTTCCAGTTTTTTCTGTAATTTATCCAGTTCCCCTTTTATACTGCCATCTATTATCTTGTCTCCTACTTTTATTTGAAAACCACCGATCAAATCTTCGTCTACTGAACTCTCCAGCTCAACTCTATACCCGGTGACATCTTCCAACTTTTTGCGAATCCGGGCCTGCAGATCCTCGGGCAGCTCTATAGCAGAGATGACCTCTACTTCCAGAATTTCTTCGGCCTCATTTAATCTTTTTTCGAAATCACGCACAATATGATATAAAAATCTAATTCTTCTTTTATCGATCAGCAGCTGGCAAAAATCTTGAGTAAGATCGGAAATCTCATCAGAAGTCAGTTCCAGAAATACCTCTTTCTTTTTGTCATCCTCTATGCGAGGATGATAAAGCAAGTTTTTAAAATCTTTGACTTCATCTATGGTTTCCCGCAGAGATTTCAGATCTTCTGCTACTTCTTCCAGCATGTTCTTTTCCTGGGCCAGTTCAAATATGGCCTGTCCGTATTTTCTGGCAACCTGATTCTCTATCATCTCAGCTCACTGAGCTGTATATCTTCCAGCTCATCCAGATAATCAGCAATTAAATCTTCATGCTGCTCTTCATCCAGCTTTTCCTGCAGAAACTTACTTGCCACCTGCAAAGAAATACTGGATACCTGACGGCGCAGCTCATCGGCGGCTTCCTGACGGGCCTGCTCAATTTCAGCCATGCGTCTTTCTTTAATCCGTTCAGCTTCTTCTTCAGCTTCGGTGATTATTTCCTCGGCTCGCTCTTTGCCGCGGTCTTCAGCTTCATCAACTATTTTCTGTGCTTTCTGGCGGGCCTCTTTCAGTTCCTGCTGCCGCTGTTCTTTTAACTCTTTGGCTTTTTCCTTTTGTTTGCGTGCTTCTTCTAAATCACTTTCGATTTTATTCGACCTTTTATCCAGCATTTCTGTTACAGGACCATACAGAAATTTTCTGAGTAAAAACAGCAGAACAAAGAAATTAACCAGCTGCCAGATAAAAGTGGTGTTTAACTCAACCAAAACCCGTTCACCTCCTGTGAACTATAAGATAAAACTCCCGAATAAAAACTCAATATTTTATAGTCCTTAAAACACTCTTATACAGACATATGCACCGGATCAGTTCTATTTTTATCTATT
>CAYOFJ010000134.1:0-5834 GCA_964403065.1 uncultured Halanaerobiaceae bacterium
ATTTCTCTACAATCCTCCAGCTTTATAATATTTTTTTCATAATTTAAGGTTATTATTTTTTCTATTTCCTGATTAAGTGCCTCCAATTTATTATCATATAAAAATTCCAGGGCTTTCACAAGTTCATGTCCAACATTTTTGTCATATTGAGAAAATTTTTCCTTTATCCAGTCATCTAATTTGCTATAACTGGGAGCATCAAGCTCTATTAAATTATCTTTATTTATTAGCTTCTTCGTAGTTTTTATTCGTCCATCAATTTTATCATTTTCTTCCTCTAACTTCCAGAAAAACACTGATATTTTTTTTGGGTTGCTATCAATTAACTTTATCAATTCATCATCCAGGGAAGTTTTTTGGGTGAATAAATCATGACATTCTACCACAATAAATTTATATGTGGTTAGCATGTTAATAGTGGTTACAGCTCGTTGGAATTCCTGCCAGAAATTATCCTCGGATTCATCAATGAATATTTTACTAAACTCATCATCTTTGCCTGTCCTTAATTTTTCTTCTGCTTTATTTAAAAATTGCTGAATCAGGTATTTTTCTTCACTAACCAGCAGATAAAAATCCAATATTTCCTCTCTACTTTCCGGCAAAAGTTTTTTGATTTTCATCAAAATAATCCTCCCGTTAAAACTTTCAGTTAAGCAATATCTCTATTATAAAATATAAAAAAGCAATTAGCCATAATACCTCAGCAAAATTCAGAGGTATTATAGGCACTTTTTTCAACCAGGAGACCGGTCGTGGGCGAAATATAAATGGTGGCAGCAGTAAAATTATATATAAACATAGTACAGGCGCCGGAATAAAAAAATCCAGAGTTAAACTGTCAGAAAGTTTATCAGCAATCCAGCTAGCTTCAAATATAAAAGGAAGTTCTGCCAGCACACCAGCCAGGCTTAAAAATGAAGTCAGGAAAAAATCTCCCATATAAACTACAAGTTGAGCTACATGATTATTAAATGAGGCTGCAAATAAAAAAATCAAATTCAAAAAAATTATAGGACCCAGTAGAGGTATTAAGATTAAATTTGCAGCCAACCCGTTTAAGTTTAATACTCCTCCCAGATAAACCAGTAATGGCTGGGCACCAAATTGAGCTGATATACTCAATGCTAACGGTGCTGGTAAGAACCTACTCAAACCCGGTAAATAAAATATGATAGCCAGGACAACCAAAAAAGAAATTTGGAAACTAACCTGGTAAAGATTATAAGGATTAATTAGTAAAATCAAAGTACCGGCTAATCCTAAAATATTCAGGGTCGATGAAGGTCTTTTTACAGCCAAAAGCACAATCCAGCTCACACTCATTATCCCGGCCCGAAGTAAAGAAGGACTGGCCCCCGCTAAAATTACATATCCTAAAATCAAAAAAACACTGATGTATTTAATTCCATAAATTCCGGTAACCTGGGCGATATAATTTACCGCAGCAGATGAAAAAAGAGCAATATAACCTATATGTAGCCCGGAAAGGGCAAGTACATGACCTGCTCCAGCCTGGCGAAGAAGTCTTTCAGCTTCTCTGTTCAAACCTCTTTTGCCCAGCAGCAAAGCTTTTAATAAATTTGCTCTTTCAGTAGAATAATAATTATCAAATTGAGAAGACAAATAATCTCTCCACTGAGTAAATTTATTGTCTTTTTGATCAAAATCCTTAAACATATCCCCGGGTTTTTTATAAGAAGTATTTGCAGCTTCAATATTATATTTTATGCCATTAATGAATAACTCAGATTTGTTCCCGCTAAACTTCTGGGGTTGGAGCAAATTCTCCAGCCGGGGATTATCAAACAACAAGATATCCCCGGGAGTCAAATTCTCATCTGTTATATAAATAAATTTTGCAGCTAAAAAAGAAAACCGGGAAGAAGTAATTCCAGCATGCTTCATAACATAACCTTTTCTTTCGACTGAAATTACTTCAGCTGCTAATATTGACCTATTTTCTACTATAGAATTTAAACTCTCTTGCTGCCAGGAAAATATAGCAAAACGGAAAAACATAGAAAAAACTACCAAAAAGAAAACTATATATATAGTTGGAGATATTTTGGTGCAAAAAGTCAAGGTATTATATATATAACTGTGGCCTGAAATACTACTTCTTTTATTGGTTAGACGGCTAAAAAAAAAGAGACCTAAAAACAATATGCATGTAGACAAAAATATAAAACTTTCTTGTGTTATTCTATAAACCTCTATTAATATTATTAGCTGCAGGAAGATGCTAAATAAAGGGTAATTTATTATTAAATTAGTCATTTATCTAACCGTAACTTTATCTTTAATATTCCCTAAAATAGCTTCCCCTATCCCGTTAATTATTAATAATTCATCTACAGAAGAAAAAGGACCTTTTTCTTCTCTATAATTTACAATATCTGCAGCTCTTACCTCTCCAATTCCATTGAGAGTGGCTAAAGTACTAATATCAGCTCTATTAATATTTATTTTCCCCCGGGAAACAGCTTTGCCGTTATTGGGAGAAAAATTATTTGATTTTTTTTCGGTTTCTCCAAAATTCTGAGGTTCTTCATAAATATCTAATTCCGGAATTAATATCTGTTCTCCATCCAGCAGAGTTTCAGCCAAATTAATGCCGTCAAGATAAGCTGTTTTTGTCTCTCCCCCTGCAGCAATAATTCCATCAATTACCCGGGCTTCATTTTGTAAATTGTATACCCCTGGATTTTTTACAGCCCCGGCAATATGAACAGTAATAAAATCGTTTTCTTCTTCAGAAGCTTCAATATTCCTGTCGATTACTTCTTCACCAGAAATTACCTCAACACTTTCAAAAGAAGTTTCTCCGATAAAACCAGGAATCCCCTTTCGGCCCAGCCAAAAAACCACAACGGTCAGAATGATTAGTAATGTCCAGATTTTTTCATTATTTAACTTCAATATATATCACCTCTTTTTGGAGATGATATATATTTCGCCATATATTACAAAATTCCTTTTTATTTACATAAATTGTTAATTTAATTTTTAGTTTTTGAATTTCTTTCGCTAACAGAAAGTAGATGGCCCCTTATTTTTTCTAGCAAAAGATCATTGGCAATATCATTTAAACCACCATGAGGTATGATAATATCTGCTTTGGATTTACTGGGTTCTACAAACTGTTCATGCATGGGTTTAACAGTAGATACATACTGTTTTTTGACAGATTCTAAAGTTCTATCTCTTTCTTTAATATCCCGGGTTATTCGTCTCATCAGTCTAATATCACTGTCGGTATCTATGTAAATTTTTAAATCATATTGCTCACATAACTTTTGATAATAAAGAGCTAAAATACCCTCGACAATAATTATTCGGGATGGTTCAACGTTTTTGGTTCTATCCAGACGTTCATTAGTCTTATAACTATAAACAGGTCTTTCCACAGGTTTTCCCTGTCTTAATTTTTCCAGCTGCTTAATAAGAAGCGATATTTCAAAAGAATTTGGGTGATCAAAGTTGATCTTCTCTTCTGGAACCTCAAAATGTTCTTTATCGTAATAATAATAATCCAGTTTAAGAATTGAAACTTCATCACTAAAAGCTTCTTTTAAAATCTGAGCCAGAGTACTTTTACCAGAAGCAGAACCACCTCCGATACCAATCATCAGTACCTCCATTAATCCTTTCCTCCCCAATAAATTATCTACAAAACTCATGATTTACAAATCTGTTCTCATTATAGCAGAATTATTTTGTTTAAACAAGATTCCACAAAAATTAACCCATCATAACTTAAATAATTGCTTGCACAACGGAGATTTTTAAGATAAAATAAAATACGTGGACAAATTAAGAAAACTTTATGGTTTATGGAAAGTTCCAATGCAATTGATCAAAACGGAAAATAATCATATATTGATTTAAAATATGAGAAAGGGGTGTTTTCTATGTATCGTTTTAAAACATTTTTGTTAATGACTCTTTTAACTGTTATATTAATCGTTCTAGGCGGAGTTATAGCCGGTGAAGGCGGATTAATAATGGCTTTCGGGTTTGCCCTGGTCTTAAACTTTATTAGTTATTGGTATAGTGATAAAATTGCTATCAAAATGACAAAATCAAAACCTCTGCCAGAAGAAGAAGCTCCTAATTTGCATAAAATGATTGAAAGAATGAGTAAAAAGGCTGACCTACCCAAGCCTAGAGTATTTGTTACACCATCGGAACAGCCCAATGCTTTTGCTACCGGCCGCAATCCTGACAAAGCTGCTATTGCTTTAACTGAAGGTATCGTTGATCTTTTAGATAAAGAAGAATTAGAAGGTGTAATTGCCCATGAATTATCACACATTAAAAATAGAGATACTTTAATAAGTACTCTGGCTGCAGTTATGGCTGGTGCTCTGGCTTTTTTAGCCCGTATAGGACGTTATCGCATGTTGTTTGGACGCAGAAATAGAGGAGCTGGAGCACTTATTCAAATTGTTGCTTTAATTTTTGCTCCCCTGGCTGCTATTATTGTCAAAATGGCAATTTCTCGCACCAGAGAATATAAAGCTGATTCTACAGCCGCAGAAATTTCCGGAAATCCACAGGGACTGGCCAGTGCTTTAAATAAAATGGACAAATATATTAAAGGTCAGGATAATAAAATGGAAGTTAACGAGGCTACCTCTCATATGTTCATTCTTAATCCTCTATCAAAAGAGGGTATGGCAAAATTATTTAGCAGCCATCCACCTACTGAAGATAGAATTGAAAAATTAAATCAGATGAAATAAATTCAGAATTTCAAGTCTCACTAATAGAAACGAAAATACAAACTAAAAATCCCGCTATGACTGCTATCTTGCAGAATAGCGGGAATTTTATATTTAATAGGGTAATTTTTCTATCATAAGTTTTTAGAATTTATGCATAAGTAAGTTAAATCTCCCGATCAGTCGTATACATGGTAACTATATTTTCTATTGGGGTATCAGCCTGTATGTGATGGGCAGGAGCACATATATAGCCTCCATTTTCACCTAAAACTTCACATCTTGATTTTACTTCTGACTCTACATCTGATTTTTTTCCGCGCGGTAAAGTCTCCTGTAAATCAATGGCCCCATGAAAACTTAGTTCATCTCCAAAATTTTTTTTGATTTTAAACATATTCATGCCTTCAGCCCCTGGCTGTAGAGGATTCAAAACATCAATTCCCATTTCGTCTTTAAATTCTTTTATTAAATTATAAATAGCACCACAGCTATGATACATAATGGGTAATGAATAACTTTTAATTACCTCATTTAACTTTTTATGACGGGGAAGCACATATCTTCTCCACATATCTTTTGAAATCAAGAGATTGGACTGCATACCAATATCATCATAAGTGTAAACTAAATCTATACTCTCTCCTGCTTTCTCTAAAGATTTTTGAGCAATTGATATAAATAGCTCGGTGAATTTATCCATTACAGCACAGGGAAGTTCAGGCTCAGTGATTAAATCAGTAAGAAAATTTTGCATACCATAAAGCCCCCAGGACAATTCAAAAATACCACCTAACTCCAGTCTGATATGATACCTGGTTTCCTTATTTATTTTTTTTATTTTATTCTTCAAGCTGGAAAAATTCCAGTGTTCAATAACTGGCCAACCCTGCCAATTTTTGATCTCAGCTGGAGTTTTTGCCTCAGCAAGAGGATACTCAGCATACTCTTCATAGACTCCACCACTGTTATTTTTAACTTTTTTTCTGACCGTTCCCCATTGATCAACATAGGTCCCATCCTGTCTCTTAATTGGGGCCGGACCTACATAGTCCGGAGATACTTTACGACAATCACTACCCAGTAATTTACGAACTTTTTCTTTAT
>CAYOFJ010000135.1:0-5780 GCA_964403065.1 uncultured Halanaerobiaceae bacterium
AACTATTAAGGTAAATGCATCATCAATAGTTAAAGAAGCAAAGCCATTATCTATTGTAACATCCACATCATACTCACCTGCGTCAATATCTTCGGTATCATCTGCATCTGCTTCAAGTTCAATACTCGTGGCGGCTCCATCTTCAAATTCTACATCTTCGCTTTCAAATTCTGCTTCATCTATTTCCTCAGTGGATACATCAAATTCTCCATCTATTAAATTTTCATATTCATCCTCCAGGCCGCTAATATCAATTGTTATTTCCTCATCTCCAGGATTAATTGTAACTTCGTCTGTGTCAACCTCGAAGCTGTCAGGATCAGCGGGACTCACCTCTACCGAAGCTGAGGCACTGGCGTTGTCGATCTCCACCGTGATCGTATGGTCGGCTGCGGTTGTGAGATTGTCATCACCACCAATGTTTATTTCTTCATCATCATCAAGATCTGGAGTTCCTTCAGAAAAATAAACCTCTTCATCAAATAAATCCTCATCTTCAACATCGCTTGTAATTACCACCTGATAATCACCATCTGCAACTACATGATAAGGGCCTTCTAATTCAGATATATCATCTTGTAAGTCTAGTTCCTCCCCGGCAGTATGCACATAATCATCTTCTTCCAGCTCAACCGATTCTGCCGGTCTAACATTCAGCTCATCACCATACCCCACGTTACCATAGTGTTCATACTCATCAACGCCGATCAACTCATTTTCAGCGTAAAAATCTCCACTACGTTCGGCATTATCCCTGCCGATGATTCTTCCCACCATGTCCTGTCCGTCGACCGTACCGCCAACTCTTCCACTTTCCAGTTCAGCTTCGCCCTGGTTGTGCCCTATAATTCCACCGGCAATCTCATTTTCAGCAGTCACATCAACGTTAATAGTGTAGTCATCATCAGTAGAGTTAATTACCTCAGCCCAGCTTTCTCCAACCAGGCCTCCCACAGAATTGAACCCGTTCACAGAGGTAACAGCGTAGGAATCTTCTATTTCTGCGTCGCCGTCGCCATGTTTCTCGCCATGCAGACCCACAAGACCGCCGACGTTTTCCCCGTCGGCTTCAACACTGCCGCGTTCATCATCACCGTAGTGGCTGGAATCTATATCGCCCGTATTGTGTCCGACCAGGCCGCCCGTGTTGGCAAACTCCACGTCGTCGCCGCCTTCACCGGTGACCTCGCCATAGGCATAGCTCTCTTCAATGCTTCCATCGTTCCAGCCCACTAAGCCGCCTGCTTCGCTCAGGCCGCTGACAGCTACATCAGCTTCAGCATTTTCACCAATAGTTCCCAGGTTGCTGCCGGCAATACCGCCAGCGTACTCAACCCCGGATGCTACATCACCTTCAATAATCTCGCTATCACTGATCTCTCCCTCATCCAGGTTGCGTCCGACAATTCCTCCTACATGCTGCTCACCACTGCTGATGTCAGCTTGATTAATGATAATATCTGATATCTCACCTTCATTTCTCCCGGCAATACCGCCTACATTGCCTTCACCGGCAACAGTGATCTCATCCAACTTAAGGTCTTTAACTTTGCCATATTCATCCTCGTCATCATCATAACCTATATAACCGAATAAACCAGTATCACTTTGAGCAGAATCAATTTCTAAATTACTAATAGTATAATCCTGCCCATCAAAAGTGCCCATAAATGGCTGTCTGGCACTGCCTACAGGTTCCCAGTCTTCAATATTCTCCGCATCTATATGCTGTATTAGTTTATAGGTTATATCTTCTGGATTTTCATGATCATAATGCCCTCTAAGCACATTTTGCAGCTGCCGGGCAGTAGAAATTGTATAGGTATCATCACCATAATCTACTTCCTCAGGAGAAGCTCCCAGAACATATAATTCCATCTCATCATCTTCTTCATAGGCCACATCTCTGGTCATCTCACCGCCAAACCCATGAGGCGTATTACCCGGGTCACCAATTGTAAAGCTTCTGGCTCCTTCTACACCGTAAACCTCAGAAACAGAAACATCATAATATACTATTTCATTATCTTCCTCTACATCATCATCAGCAGGAAATAATACCTCTCTTTGATAGGTTATATCAGCCATTGCCAGTTTCTTTCTATCATCTTCGTCCTCTATAAGCTCTTCAAAGGTGATTTTTACTTCCCCTTCATCAATTTCTTCTGTCAGGTCAGCAGTCTGCAGACCATCCGCGTTAAATGTCTTAATGTAAAGATTCATCGCATCAAAATCATAGTCATACTCTTCGGCTTCACTTTGAAAAACCTCGCGAAAATGCTCAAAATTATCATCATCATTATTATCATCAGCAGTCAGATAATCTAAATCCATTACAGTTTCATTAATAGCAATATAAGCTTCAGGAATATCTACTGCACTATGCTCACCTTCAAATATTAGACTGACAATTTCCTGTTCGGGCTCATCCATATCCTCATCTTCATCTATAGTATAACTGGCCAAATAATCATTACTATCCAGCACCTCAGTCTCTCTGCTGGCAGCAACAACATCTCCATCATCTACAAATTCTATTTCCACCGTTTTATCTTCATTTGTTTCCACCACAGTTTCAGCTCTGGCAATAATTCTGGACTCACTATTTAAAAAGGCCATCTCTACCTCAGCTGTCCGCCCTTCTTCACCGGCAACATAAAAAGATTCATCAATCTGCCTGATCACAGTTGCTTCATCTCCATCCATAAAAGCAACATCACCTATCCAGTCCAGATCATCGCTGTTGAGAGCCTCTATTTTATGTATCGCTGTATCTAGCTCCATAACATTTAACAGCTCAGAATCAACTCCCAGCTCAATGCTGGCATCTCCCCCCAGCTCAAATTCCACAATACTGTCCTCATCTTCCGGACCGACTCTTTTATGTGCTTCTCCATAAAACTCATGTGAAACTTCCAGCGTTGCACTTCCCGCAACCCCTTCAATTAAGCCCGTAATCTTATTTCCATCGCGCTCAAATTCATAAGTAATGCCTGCAGTTTCTCCCGATATAACACTAACCTCTAAATTATCTGCCGCCTCTTCCAGGTCTTCCTGTCCAAGAGCTAATTCACCAAAATCCACCTCAACCTCCAGACTATACTGGTCAAGATCAGAATCCCCAAACATATCACAGGCTGTCATAGACACTGACAGCAGCATTATTAACACTGCCAGCCCTGCCATCTTTAAATGATATACTGTTTTTTCCTTATTCTTACTCATCATCTAACCCCCTGGTTAAAATCGTAATTCCCGGAATGCAAAATTTGTCTTCAGCATAACCAATCACAAAATCACGCAAAAAATACAAAACTAATTTTGTTTATCAATACTATAAATATACCAGCTGGAATCGTGTTTTTCCATTTCCATTATAAGGTCATAACTGAAATCATCGCCGTCTTCAATTTCTTTGCTTACATAAGCCTCAAATGTCGCTTCCCCATCACCATTACTTATAACACCATCTTCAATTATAATCTCCTCAACATCAATACGGAAATAATCCTCATATCCTTCAATATAGTTATCACGACTCACAGAATAAGACAGATCCACCGTATCTTCATAAAACTCACCATTCCAGACTACATCTATATCGCGCTCTGGATGTAAAGTTTCCTCCATTTTCTCCGGCTGTGGCACTTCAATTGAATCATAGTAAGCCTCAACCAAATTACGCACTGCCCATTCCGGCAGTTTATCTCGCACTTCTTCCTCATCATCTTCCCCGACAAAATCTAACATATCACAGCCGGCCAAAATTACACCTGCCAGCAAAATAATAACCAGAATTGATAAAAATTTTATTATATATTGCTTTCCCCCGAAGCTCACTTTCTCATTCATCTTAAACCTCCCGGACTGATTATATTTAAATAACATCGATAAAAAATCTTCAAAACATCAATAATATACTTCTTCTATAATAATAATCGACGAAACATAGTAAAAACTTAAACCCGATAAATACACTTAAAACCCATATATTGATAATTAAAAGCGATTAGCTCCCAATATAAGCACATATTTACCTATTTGCTGATATTAATCCTGTTCCTGCAATATAATTTCAAGCTCAATCTCCTCTTCCTCAGAAGCTTCTATAGTTTCTACCACACTTTTGTAATCTCCGGAGTCAATTTCACCGCTTTCTCTGACATCTATCTTTGCTTTAACCCGGTACTCGCCCGGTGGAATCTCCTCCCAGTAAAATTCCCGGACGCTCAGAGGCAGCTTCTTGTCTCTTACAATCTCATCCTCCTCATTCAACAACTGCAGATATATATTCTCCACCTCATTTATAGCCCAGTAAGCATTTAGCAGACCAGAAGAATAATCTGTCGATTCCAGGTCCATAGCCGTGTTTTTTAATACATCCTCTGCTTCTTCGGGAGATATACCGCGTGAAAGCATCAAACCCAGCACTCCGCTCACATGGGGAGCGGCCATAGAAGTTCCTTCCAGAGCCCCATACAGGTACTCGTAAGAGTCAAAAAATGTGCTCCAAACTCCATCCGCATACTCATTACTGTTGCTGTCGACACTTATATCTCCCCCGGGAGCCAGCAGGTCAAGATCAGGTCCATAATTGGTATATCCGGTCATTTCCGGCTCATTAGGGTAATTGAAATCTACCGCTCCCACCGCCAGCACGTTATCATAAGCTGCTGGATACATCAGCCCCCGCTCACCATCATTGCCAGAAGCTGCCACCAGCAGCACTCCAGCTTCAGAAGCTTCATTTACAGCCTCCTTTAAATGCTGAGACTCATCATACCCCCCGAGCGATAAATTAATAACATCAGCCGGATAGGGGTTTTCGGGGAGGGAGGCAAAATCGTCGGGAGCTTCTTCACTTAAACCGGCAGCATAATAAATTCCGGCAGCTACTTCATCCAGGGTGCCGCTTCCGTAATCACCTAAAACTTTCACCGGAATAACTGTCCCGGACCACATCACTCCCGCCACCCCTTCGTTATTATCTGTGTTGGCAGCGATTGTGCCTGCTACATGTGTTCCATGGCCATGGCCATCATCGTAATCATCACTATCTTCGAGCACGTTATAGCCGGCAGCTCCTGCAATATTATCGCCCAGATCCGGATGTCCAGTATCAACCCCGGTATCCAGCACAGCTATCCGCACACTGCTGTCACCTGTGGTCTGAGTCCAGGCCTGAGGCAGTCTTACCTGCGGATAGTGCCACTGCATACCAAAATGTTCATCTTGCGGATATCTGGCGGTTTGAGCATAATAACGATAATTGGGCTCAGCATAAAGAATATCCTCAGAAGCAGCCAGTTCTTCCCCGGCATAATCAACCTCATCAGCTGTTTTCATCTGCCCAATTTCGACCACAGCCGAAGACATTTCAGGCCTCAATTTGACTATTTCAAAACCCTTGTTCTGCAGCAGATCGCGGGCCTGTTCTGATGTTAGCTCGTCATCATACCCCACCACCAGTTCAGAATATTCTCCGGCTTCTTGCAAACTTTGAGTTTCAGCCTCAAAATTGGTTGTCAGCCGGTCAGAACCGCTATCAACTGCTGTCTGATTCTGAGAAGATGTAGAATAAGGATAATCATCAACCACCGCATAGGGAAAATTATGCTCAATATCAATATTACCGCTGATACTGAAAAGCTCCACAGGATCAAATTTTGCCTTAACATTCTTATTTTCATCCATCTCAATTTCCACTACATCTTCTTCACTCTGAATATCACCGGACCATTCTACAAATTCAGAATTCTCATCGGCTACGGCCGTAAGCT
>CAYOFJ010000136.1:0-5780 GCA_964403065.1 uncultured Halanaerobiaceae bacterium
AAATCCCTATCTCTCTGGGAATTGGTCTGGCGGTAAAGGAGAATAAAGATAAAGATATTTATGAAGTTTTAAATGAAGCTGATCAAAATATGTATTCCAGTAAATTGTCTAAAAATGAATTTGCCAAAAATAAAATGGTAAGAAGTTTATTAAACTCTCTGAGATCTAAAAGTAAAGAAACTGAAGAGCATGCAACAAGAATGGTTAAGCTTGCACAAAAGTTTGGTGAAAGGCTGGAGTTAAGAAATTCGCAAATAAAGAATCTTTCACTTCTGGCTTCACTTCATGATATCGGGAAGGTAACTATATCGGAGGAAATTTTGAACAAACCGGATGATTTAACAGAAGAAGAATGGGAAATTGTAAAACAGCACTGTGAACGAGGATACAGAATAATTTTACCTACAGAGCAATTTATGCCCATAGCGGAAGAGATTCTCTGTCATCATGAGCGCTGGGATGGTAAAGGGTATCCGAAGGGAATATCCGGAAAAGACATACCATTATTGTCCAGAATTATTAGCATAATTGATGCTTATGAAGTTATGACAAATGATCAGCCCTATAAAGAATCAATCTCCCGGGATGAAGCCCTGGAAGAAATTGAATCCTGTGCTGGTGAACAGTTTGATCCTAATTTAGCGGAAGAATTTGTGGAGATGATGGCTTAAACTGTTCTATATTATGATGAAATAGTGCGGTGGCTAAGTCCTACTGCTACCTCATTGAGATTTAACATTCCCACCCCAAAAAAGAAAGCCACAGCTATGTGCTCACCGCCGCGGGCGATGCCGATTTTACCACCGATGTTTAAACCGCTGGCTGTGTCAGAAATTTGATTGATGGCGTCATGAGCTGCTCCGGCAACAGCTCCCTGGTGTACATGGGTTTCTTGAATGATGTTTTCTCTTTTAGCGGCTATAACTGTATTTTCAATCATTTTTTTAATGGAGTCGTCGAATTCTCCTCCAAAATCGACGGCTCCTGTTTTTATTTTCTGTTCCAGGTATTTTTGTTTTAACTCATCTTCCTTTGCCCGATCAGACATGGCCATTTTCATAGCTGCTCTGGCAATCTCTACACTTTTTTTAGTCAAAGTATTTTCCCCTTTCTGACGAATATTTTCAATTTAATAGTAATATAATATATATAAATATGCAAATAATCAGGGAACAATCGATATAATTTTTTTAATTTTATAATACTTTGATACACTGTTGACAAAAAGCAAACTGTGCTATATAATACTTGGCAAGTGATAATCTAGTAATATGGTAAAGCAACATGGAGAAACATGGTAATATGGTAGGGAAAATATTTTATTTCCTACTCAAAAAACTAATTATTTCAAGGAGATGGTAATATGGCAATTAAAGGTAGAAGTATGCTGGTTGTTTTGGGCATTGTTGTTTTTGGTCTGGTATTTGCATCTGGAATGGTTTCGGCATCTGATAACTTCACTGTCGGTATTTCTCAGCTGGTAGAACACCCCGCTCTGGACTCCTCCCGGGAAGGATTTATTACAGGGCTGGAAGAATCCGGTTTTATTGAGGGCGAGAACATAGAATTTACGGTAGAAAATGCACAGGGAGATATGTCTACAGCTCAAACTATCGCTCAGAAATTTCAAAATGAGAATCCGGATTTAGTTCTGGCCATAGCTACCCCTGCAGCACAGGCCGCTGCCAATGTTATAAAGGATATACCCGTTTTAATTACTGCTGTTACCGATCCGGAAGAGGCGGGCCTGGTGGAAAACATGGATGATCCCGGAGGCAACTTAACCGGCACTACCGACATGAATCCTATCCATGATCAATTTTCCCTTATTGAAGATTTTATGCCTGAAGCAGAAAGTGTAGGTATAATATACAATTCCGGTGAGGTTAATTCGGTGGTTCAGAAAGAAATAGCAGAGGAAGCTGCCGAAGTTATAGGAGTTGAACTGGTAGAAGCGACTGCTACTGATACCAGTGAAGTTCAGCTGGCTGCTTCATCTCTGGCCGGGGATGTTGATGCTGTTTACCTGCCTACCGATAATACGGTAGCTTCGGCTCTGCCTTCAATTCTGGACTCTGCCCACCAGGAAGGCATACCTGTATTTGCTTCTGAGGGAGCTATGGTAGAGCAGGGGGCAGTGGCAACAAAAGGTATAGATTACTTTGAACTGGGTCGCAAAACAGGTCAGATGGCAGCCGAGGTTCTGGAAGGAACAGAGCCCTCCGAGCTGGCGATTGCCGGTGCTGACAATTTAAATATATCTGTGAACAAATCTACTGCGGAAGAATTGGGACTGGAAATACCTGAAGATGTTCTGCAGGAAGCTGAGCAAGTTATAGAATAGAAAGAATAGAGGGTTATTTATGGGAATTGGATTTGCTATTTCATCGCTGACACAGGGAATTGCCTATGCTTTGATGGCTTTAGGAGTCTATATAACCTTTAGAGTTTTGGATTTTGCCGATCTTTCTGTTGACGGCAGTCTCCCGCTGGGGGCTGCCGTATCGGCAAGATTTATCACTGCAGGATTTAATCCTTTTTTCTCGCTTATACCTGCTATTTTAGCAGGAGGACTGGCCGGGGCTTTCACCGGATTTTTGAATACCAGAATGAAGATTGCGCCGCTGCTATCAGGAATTTTGACGATGACAATGCTTTATTCTGTTAATTTGAGAATTATGGCCAGCCCCAACATACCCCTGATTGGTGAGCAGACTATTTTTTCGGTGGTAGAGGGAGTGGGAATTGCCTCTCCCTGGAACGAATTGATAATACTTTTTTTGCTGGTGCTGGCTGCAAAGATTGTTCTTGATCTTTTTCTTAAAACTCAGCTGGGTTTTGCTTTGCGGGCTGCGGGAGATAACCCCCAGATGATAAGGAGTATGGGTGTTAGCACTGAAACCATGAAAATGCTGGGACTTACTATTGCCAATGCTCTGGTTGCTTTTTCCGGAGCACTGGTCGGACAATATCAGGGATTTGCTGATGTAGGTATGGGTATAGGAATGATTATAGCCGGCCTGGCTTCGGTAATTATAGGAGAAGTTTTAATCGGCAAGATGAACATTTACCTTACTACTCTGGCGGTAATAGTGGGTTCTATCGTTTATCGTTTTAGTATTTCAGTTGCTCTGACACTGGGGTTTGCTGCCTCCGATATGCAGCTGTTAACCGGTATACTGGTGATTATATTTCTTTCAACTCCCCGGTTGAAAAAGTTTATTAGAGGTGAGTTAGATGCTGCAGTTGAATAATGTAAGTAAAATATTTTATCGTAATACTTCCAATGAGAATCAGGCGCTGATGGATGTTGACCTGCAGATTAATGAGGGTGAGTTCGTTTCCATGATCGGCAGCAATGGTGCTGGCAAATCCACCCTGTTGAATTGTATAGCAGGTGTTCATGATGTTACAAGGGGGGAGATACTGCTGGATGGTGAGGATATATGTCAGCAGGATGAATATCAGCGGGCGAAATATATTGGCAGGGTTTTTCAGGATCCTATGCTGGGGACGTCTCCGGAAATGACTATTGCGGAAAATCTTTCGCTTGCCTTTAATAAGTCGGAGAACCTGTCTTTACAGTGGGGACTTACGGGGGAGAAAAAAGAATTAATCAGAGAGAAAGTACAGGAAATTGAGCTGGGACTGGATGAACGTTTATCTACCAGGGTAAAACTTCTTTCTGGTGGACAAAGACAGGCACTCACCTTACTTATGGCTACCTTGACTGAACCTAAATTGCTGCTGCTGGACGAACATACTGCAGCTCTTGATCCTAATACTGCCATTAAAATAAAAAAACTGACGGAAAAATTGATTGCTGAGAAAAATATTACTACTTTGATGGTAACTCATAATATGAAAGATGCTATAAATATGGGAGATAGATTGATCATGATGAGTCAGGGGGAGATTATTCTTGATATTGAGGGCAGTGAGAAAAAAGCGTTGACGGTAGATAAATTGTTGAATTTATTTCAACAGAAACAGGGCAATAAGTTTGCCACTGATAGGACATTGCTCTCAGGTTGAAATATTATTAAATATCAAATAATTTGATTTAGTTTATTTTTTTATTTATAATAATAGTAGGAAAATAAAAATATGGAAAGGGGGGGATTAAAGCAGGAAATAAAAGTCTGAAAATTTGTAATTTCTGAGTCTGGACTTATTACCTCGGGAGTGCTTATCTAAAATATTTTATCAGGGGGGAATTAGATAATGGGTTCAATGTGGTTGATACTTATAGCTGTGGCCTGTTTTCTGGTGGCATATCTAACTTATGCTGAGCGTTTAACCAAAAAATGGGGCATTGATAATGATCAAATAACTCCTGCTCATGAAAAAAAAGATGGTGTGGACTACGTTCCTGCCAAGAAACCGGTTTTGCTGGGGCACCATTTTGCTTCTATAGCTGGTGCGGCTCCTATTATCGGTCCTGTTACTGCTTCAGCTTTTGGCTGGTTTCCCGTATTTTTATGGATAATTTTAGGTGGAGTATTTATAGGAGCAGTTCATGATATGGGATCAATTTTTAGTTCTGTAAGACACGGTGGACGTTCTATAGCTCAGGTTATTGATGCCAATATTGGCCGTTCTGGTAAACAGTTATTTAGCATTTTTGCCTGGCTCACACTGGTGTTAGTTATTGCGGCTTTTATGAATGTAACAGCTGATGCTTTTGTTAGCACTCCTGAAGCTGCCACAGCTTCCATATTATTTATCGGTCTGGCTCTGGTTTTTGGTATAATAAGACAGCGCAGTAATTTATCTTTACCGGCTCTTTCGGTAATTGGTGTAGGTTTGCTATTAGCCTGTATCTGGTTGGGAGTTACTTTTCCCCTCGAGCTGGCGGCTAATACCTGGATGTGGATTTTTGTGTTATATATTTTTGTAGCTTCTGTAACTCCGGTCTGGATATTGCTGCAGCCCAGAGATTACCTCAATTCATTCCTGCTTTATGGTATTCTCGGCCTGTCTTTCATAGGTATTATTGTAGGCAATCCTTCTATTGAGCTTGCTGGTTATACCTCTTTCCAGACTGAACTTGGATTTATGTTCCCAATCTTATTTGTAACAGTAGCCTGTGGAGCAATCTCAGGTTTTCATTCTCTGGTATCCTCTGGTACTACTTCTAAACAGCTGGATAAAGAAAATGATACCAAGGCTATAGGTTATGGTGGTATGTTGATAGAGTGTCTGCTGGCTGTGATTGCTCTGCTGGCAGCTTCCATAATTGTGGGAGATCAAGCTTCTGCTTTGCTGGCAGAGGGTGGCCCAGTATTACTTTTTGCCAATGGTGTTGGTTCATTCATGGGTAATCTGGGTATTCCTGTGGAACTCGGAATTATATTTGGATCTTTAACAGTAGCAGCCTTCGCTATGACAACTCTGGACACAGCTACCCGGCTGGCTCGTTTTATCTTTCAGGAGTATTTTGTGCCGGAAGAGGAAGAAGTTGCAGGTGAAAAGACAGGAATTATGGGTAATATGTATTTTGCTACCCTTGTTACAGTGGTTTTTTCTGCTGCTCTGGCTCTTTCCGGAGCCTGGGCTGATATCTGGCCCATTTTCGGCTCGGCCAATCAGCTGTTAGCTGCTCTTGCCCTTTTATCTCTGGCAGTCTGGCTGGCAAGCCGCGGCATAAAGAACCTTCATGTTATAATTCCTATGGGCTTTATGTTTGCAGTAACATTAACTGCTCTAGTTTTTGTAGCGCGGGATAACTTCCTGGATGCCAACTATATACTTGCTGTAATGGCAGTTGTCTTATTCAT
>CAYOFJ010000137.1:0-1829 GCA_964403065.1 uncultured Halanaerobiaceae bacterium
AATGTACGATGTTTGCCAACTACTACGGAAGCAAATTTTACCTGATTTTCACCTGCCGGCCCAATCATTAAATGGTCCCAATCAGACCTCTTTTTCTGCAAAAATTCCCAGGTGGAAGTTGTTTCTCTTCCGGTCAGTTCAGGGCAGGGTACTATTTCAACTCCGTTTTCATTTATTTCTATCCTGCTCAATTCCTCTCTTTTGCCCGATAAAATTACAGCATCATATCCGGCTTTTTTTAAACTGGGCCCCCAGAAACCACCAGCATTGGAATCAAAAATCGTACCCGTCAGAGGGGATTTAGATACCATAGCCATTCTACCCGTTGTAGGTATTTCGGTGGCTGTTAAAGGTCCCACAGAAAACACAACTTCATTTTTCGGGGAAAAAGGATCAATCTGAGGGTTAACTCTCTTAGTTAATAAAAAAACCCCCAGTCCTCTACCTCCCAGATAAGAACTGAGATGAGAGTCAGAAATATTCTCGACAAATATTTTGCCGTCTGTAAGATCAATATTCAAATATTTACCCATCCAACCATACATAAAATTACCCCTTTTCATGACTAATGTTCCGTGATTTCACCCTGTAATATATCTATTCCATGGGGCAAAATTTCAATAATACTTTCCAGGCACTGCTTCACCGCTTTAGGGCTCCCGGGCAAATTAATTATTAAAGTCTTGTTTTTAATTCCAGCCTTAGCTCGAGACAGATATGAAAGTTCAGTATGGCGGGAAGTATCAGATCTCATTTTTTCCCCTATACCCGGAGCCTCTTTTACAATAACTTCTTCTGTAACTTCAGGTGTAATATCTCGCTCTGCAAATCCTGTACCACCAGAAGTCAAAATCAGCTCAACTTCATCCTTATTACATAATTTGTTTAGACACTTTTCAATTTCCTCAAATTCATCGGGAACTATATCATAATATACAATTTCTCCCCCGTGCTCAGTAATAAAATCTTCAATAGCAGGACCACTGGCATCTTCTCTTTTTCCCGCCGCTCCTTTATCACTTATGGTCAGTACCGCCGTTTTCACTTTTTACCTCCTCGAAATAAATCGCATCTCCACTGTAAATTTTCCCGCCTTCTATTACCCTGGCAAATATACCTTCTTTAGGCATAATACAATTGCCGACCTGTTGTGCAATTTCACAACCAGAATGGCACTCTTTTCCAATTTGAGTAACTTCTATTAAAACATCTTCTCCCATTCTTAATCCCTGGCCTGGCTCTAATTCATGCAAGATCAAACCCCGGGTAGCAATATTTTCAGCAAAATCCCCATAACCTAATGTTATATCCTCTTCTTTCATTTCTTCTTTCATATAAAATATGCTTTCTTCCGCCAGCAGGCTAACCTGACGATGCCAGTCACCAGCATGAGCATCACCTATAACACCATGGTCAGGAGCAAGTTCAATCTCCGGCACAACTTTTTTCGTTGTTCCTTTTTCTTCACTTATAGCGACTGTTACAACTTCACCTGCTTTGTTTTTTTCGGACCTGAAAAAATCTCCCGACTGACCTCCGGTTTTTTTCAACAATTTAATTTCACCAATTGTCATCTTTTTATCCACAGCTTTACACATATCATATATCGTGAGGGCAGCTGAGCTCACAGCCTGTAATACTTCCATCTCTACTCCAGTTTGGGCAGAGGTTTTGGCAGTACAGTATATTTCAATACAATCTTGCTGGCCAAATTTAAACTCTAAAGATATATTACTCAAGGGCAGTTGATGACATAAAGGAATTAATTCTGCAGTTTTTTTGGCAGCCATAATTCCTGCCAGCCTGGCAGTTTCCAGAACTGGTCCTTT
>CAYOFJ010000137.1:1839-5768 GCA_964403065.1 uncultured Halanaerobiaceae bacterium
AGTGAGCGTTTTTTCTTTCATAAAAATCTTACCCATAGCTTCAGCTTCTCTTTCAGTTGTTGCTTTATCACTAACATCGACCATACTGACTTCTCCCTCATTCCCCAGATGAGTAAAATTATTGCCGCTAATCAATATTTAACCTCCTATCTGAGACATATTTCTGTCTCTTTTACTACAGTCTGCTTTAAAGTTGTTATTCACGGGTTTTTTCCGTGCTGAATGACGAATTAACTCTCTAATTTCCATGCGAGATTTTACTTTTTGATTTTCATAAAGATTGAGTTCGAGCTGCTGAGAAAGACAGGGGCGTAAAAATCCATCAGCGGTTAATCTTAATCTATTACAGCTCTGACATATATTATGTGTCAAAGGTGAAATAAATCCTATAGTGGCTTTAGTGTTGCCAATACTATAAGTTTTAGCTGGTCCATTCCCCTCAATATTTGTTGGGTTTAGGTTAAATTCATCCTTTACTTTATTTTTTATAGTAGCAAGTGGCACGAGATTTTTTCTCTCAAAATTTTTCTCGCCTGTCTTTTCTTCGTTAAAAGGCATGTATTCAATAAATCTCACATGTAAATTTTTACTGCGGGCAAATTCCGCAAATTTATGGATTTCATCATCATTTAAATTTTTTATAACTACAACATTTATTTTTACGGGCTGGAGGCCCATATTTTGCGCAGTTTCAATGCCTGTTAAAACCTGGTTTAAACCATCGACCCCGGTTATTTCTTTAAATTTTTCCGCAATAAGGGTATCCAGACTAATGTTTACTCTATCAAGGCCGGCCTCCACCAGAACTTCAGCTTTTTCGTGCAAAAGATAACCATTTGTGGTCATTGTCACTTCCTGGCATGTTTCCAGATCACTAATTTTTTCTATTAATTTTTCTATTCCCAGTCTTACCAGCGGTTCCCCCCCGGTAATCCGAAAAGTGGAAATACCCTCTTCAGCAGCTACTTTAACTATTTTCATAATATCTTCATAATCCATTATTTCTTCACGGGGTTTACACTCAATTCCTTCCTTAGGCATACAGTATGAACAACGAAAATTACATCTATCAGTAACAGAAATCCTCATATAATCAATATTTCTTCCTTTACCGGCATTAAGCACCATTATCATCACCTCTTTTATCTGACCGAACACTGCGCTTGCCACCTGTATCCTCAAGAAAATAACCGCCCAGGTCTTTTAATCTTTCTTGAAAAACAGCAGAGTTTACTGTCGAAACTAAGCTTTGAATACGGTGATCGCTTTCCCTTCTGGTCGGATATATTAATTCAAATCTCTCCGTAAACAGGGGAATAAAACCGAGATCAAATGCTTCAGCTGCTGCTTTTATGCCCAGTGTCACATCTGCTCCTCCACTTGCTACAGCCTGAGCCACAGCTGCATGTGTGTACTCTTCCCTATTATAGCCTTCTATATCTCGTGCTGAAATACCTTGTTGACTGAGTTCATAATCCAGTAGAATTCTTGTGCCTGCCCCCCGCTGCCGATTAATAAAAATATACCTGGAATTAGCCAGATCTTCCAGGCTCTGCAGGTTCTCTGCCGGGGAATCCTTTCTGACAATTAACCCCTGTTGACGCCAGGCAAGAGTCAAAAGATTATAATCAGTTTCAGCTAACTCCTGTAAATATGGTCTATTATACTCTCCGGATTTTTCATCGAGTAGATGGGCTGCTGCAATATCTGCCTCTGATTTTAAAAGAGAATGAATTCCAGCCTGACTACCTCTAGACTGCAGCCTTAAATTTATTTTATTCTCAGAATATAACAGATCCCTTAACTCTTCCAGGGCAGGATCATTACTGCCGATAAGCACCAGCCCCCGGGAAATTTCAGCTTCAGATTTGAGAGGTAATATTTCCCCGGTTTCTTCCGCATCTAAACCTTCTCTATTGGCGGGAATTTTCAAATATCCATCTGCCTGAAGCAAAGATTTCATTGTTGCTGAACCTCTCCTGCGTGGGGCAGCAATAAATTCCCCATTATCCTCAAGTCTTAAATTAACCCGCAAAAATTCTATTCTGCCCGGGGAAGAGCTAACTTTACTTTTTAATCGAGCTTTATCATATGATGACTTTGTAAAACTATTACCCTGCATATATTTTAAAGCTTTTTTAAGAAAAAGATCATAATCCAGAAGACAGGAAAGTGGATAACCCGGCAGACCAATAACAGGAGTAGAAGAAATTTCACCTAAGAGCAGAGGTTTACCGGGCATAATATCTACTCCATGAACAAATATTTCGCCAGATTCTTCTATTATATTTGCAGTATGATCTCTTGTGCCTGCGGAAGAGCCGGCAATAACTGCCACAATCTCGCTGGATGTAACAGCCTGAATAATATTTTCCTGCAAAATGTCTGGATCATCAGGACAAATATCATAAGTTTCAACTTTTGCCCCCAACTTTTTACTTTCACAGGCTATCATTGTAGAATTAAAATCAACAAGTTCTCCTCGCTGCGGCTCTTTTTCGGGGGGAACAATTTCATTTCCAGTAGGAATTATGCTTAATTTAGGCCGGGAGTAAACTTCTATCTCCATAACTCCTGCTTCCAGCAGAGCTCCTACATGATGAGAAGTTATTTTTTCCCCGGCACACAAAATTTGTTCGCCTTTAAGGACACTTTCTCCTACTGATCTTATATTATGCCAGGGTGGTACACTTTTGTAAATGCGAATAGTATTATCATCGACCATCTGAACCTCTTCCACCTTAATAACTGCATTAAATTTATCAGGAATTGGACTACCGGTATTTACTTCTACAGCATCCTCAGAAAGTTTTAACTCTCCGGGATTACGCTCATTAATATTTTTAGTCCTTTCAGACTTAATAGCAAAACCATCCATAGCAGAAGCATAAAAATGGGGGGCTGAACGATTCGCTCTAACTTTTCTAACATTAATTCGTCCTTCAGCTTCTTTAGTATAAATAGTCTCTGTATTTCTACCCTTTGTTTTTATGATCTTCTGCCATATTTTCTGAGCCTCATCTAAAGTAGATTTATTTAAATATACTTTTCTTTTGGAATCTGACATATTTATTCTCCCTTCATCATACTTAGCAGCCCATAACGAGATGAAAGTGGTAATACCTGAACTTTTGAATTTTTAGGCAAACCTTCCTGGCCCAATCCCAGATGAATAAACCCCTGAGATTCTACCAGTGTTGTTATTAAGTTTGATTTCCCCAGTACAGGTAAAACATTGTGCTGGTATTTACTATCATCTTCAGTCGATATTTCCTTTTGACCCCGAATGAATTTAACTGGAATAAATTCATCCCGGCCCCTGGCAGAAGAAATCTGAGTTTTGAGATGTGCAGTTTGCGACTTTTCCCACAGATCTCTTTTGCCTGGCAGAGGAAGATTCTGCATAATTCTAATTAAGGCCGGGACAATCAAATAACTCACAAGCCAGGCTGAAGCAGGGTTACCCGGCAGCCCCAGTACAGGAGTATTTTCCAGTTTTCCTAAAATTGTAGGTTTGCCCGGTTTTACAGCAAGTCCATGCAGTAAAACCCCGGGAGACCCCAGTTCTTCTATAACTTCTATGGTAAAATCTCTAGCCCCCACCGAACTACCTCCCGAAATAACTATAATATCACTATTTAAATTATCACTCAGCGCATTTTTGAGCTGTTCTCTATCATCAGGTATAATTCCACCTTCAATAACTTCAGCTCCCCAACTGCTAAATAAAGAACGGAGGGCAGGAGTATTGATATCTCTTATCTCACCAGGTTTTTTTATATTTCCCGGGGGAATAATCTCATCACCGGTAGCCAGCAGAGCTATTTCCGGTGGACGAAAAGTTTGTATTTGTAATGTGCCCAGACCAGCAAGAGTTCCTATATCCTGAGGTTTTATTATATTACCTTTTTTTAATAATAAATCCCCTT
>CAYOFJ010000138.1:0-5733 GCA_964403065.1 uncultured Halanaerobiaceae bacterium
TGATGGTGTGACGGGAATAATCTTTATTTGAAGCTTTGTTTATGAATAATTCAGGATAATAATTTAATAAAAAATTTCCAATTTATTTATAATTGGGGTTGAAATTTAAAATGATAAAATTTTTCAAAAAAATTCTGACTAAAATTGGGTATAGTGAAAACCAAAATAATGATTTTATTACTTTATATATAGAAGATCATGATTGTGGTAATATTATTGAAGTGAGGGCTATAAAAACTTATGATCTCCATCGTATATATGAAGATGAATTGCCCGGGAATTACAGGTTGAAAAAAGTTGTCATATGCGATGATTGTTATAATAAAGTTTATATAGAAGTCTGTTTTGACGAAAAATACGATATAGTTTTTAGTGAAGCAGACGGGGGAGAAATTTTTCAAGAAATGGAAGAGAAACGATAGGAATATTTTAGGAGGAATTTATTATTATTTTAATAGATAATATTTCAGAAATTCATCCTGTTTCTGACGATTCATGGATTGACAAGGGTTATATATTAATAGAGAACAAATTTATTTCAGATGTAGGTGAAGTAGGGGATAATAGATATAAGGAAATAAAAAAATCGAAAAATTATAGGAAAATTAATGCTGAAGGGAAAATAGCTCTTCCAGGTTTTATTAATACACATACTCATTCTGGAATGAGTTTATTACGAGGATATGCTGATGACCTAGAATTAATGACCTGGTTGAAAGAAAAAATATGGCCAATGGAAGCAGAAATGAGTTCTAGAGATATAAAATGTGGTAGTAAATTAGCTATCTTAGAAATGCTAAAAAATGGTATAACTACTTTTAATGACATGTATTTTTCTATGGAAGAAGTTGCTGATATTGTAGAAAAGTCTGGAATTAGAGCTCAATTGGGATATGGGCTTATTCAAGAAAATGACGGTGAGCAGGGTCTGGAATATACAAGTAACTTTATAGAATCCTATCATAACTCCTGTGAGGGTAGAATAACCTGTAATATTGCTCCTCATGCCCCTTATACCTGTGACAAAAAATACCTGCAAAAAATAGTTGATATAGCTAAAAAGTTCAAGGTAAATATTCACACTCATGTAGCAGAAACCGATCAGGAAGTAAAAAATTTAATTGACAAAGAAGGCGTGACTCCTGTAAAATACCTAAATAGAATCGGTATTTTAGATCAATCCGTTTTAGCGGTACATTGTGTTCATGTAGACAATAAAGATATAGAAATTCTAGCAGAAAAAAACATATCTGTTTCCCATAATCCTAGCAGTAATGCTAAACTTGCCAGTGGTATAGCTCCTGTAAGTAAAATGCTCAAATCGAATGTCAACGTTAGTTTGGGAACAGATAGTGCTGCCAGTAATAATAATTTAGATTTAATTGCTGAAGCTAGATTAGCTTCATATTTACAAAAAGTAAATACTAATGATGCTACAGAAATTGACATTTCACAAATACTTGAAATGATAACGGAAAACGCTGCTAACTCGCTTGGGCTTGAAAAACTTGGTAAAATTGAGCCGGGTTATAAAGCAGATATAATACTTGTAAATAAAATAGACTCTCCTGAATTTTATCCGGATTATAATAGCCTTTCTAATTTGTTTTATGCTAGCAATGGTACACAGGTTGAATACGTTTTTATTGACGCTGAAGAAATAGTGAGCGAGAATAAAATCAAGACTTTAGATGAAAAGGCTATCTATAAAGAAATATCAGAACGAGTGAAAAAGTTAAATTCATAGATAGAAGGTAAGGAGCTGATACTAATGCCTGATATTCAATGCTGGCACTGCGGAAGCGAAATTGAAGAAAAGGGTATATTAGGTGTAGGAAAGTTCACTTTGAATATCGGCAGACTTACTGGTAAAGGGTTTATTGCTTTTAATTGTGAAGATTGTGAAGAGATTAGATACCAAATTTTAAGCTCTGATCATGAACTTTTGAACTCAGGCAGCGAACGAAAATTAGCTAGTCTAAATATCAGTGATTTTATTCCTCCTGAAAAAATTGAATTGAATCAGGTGATTGATTTTCATAAAAAAATTGAAGATATTGATACTGTAGAAAAATTAATTAAAAAATGCGACAATGTTGAAGACTTTAAAACTGAACTACTCCATCGTCCTTTTAACCGCAATGATGATTTAATTGAGTTATTTGAACAAATATCTGATTATAACCGAAAACGCGCTATGATTATAATTTTAGATAAAAATCGCTATTTGCGCAGCTGGGAGCTCATGGGGCCAGGTACTGGCCAAGAAATAAGTTTTGAACCTCGAAATATTTTTTCTCAGGCTCTTCAGTTTGATTTTAAAACCATGGTTTATCTTGTAGACAACTTAAATAATAACTCTGAAGAAAAACCCAGTCACAAAGAGATAGTAGCTGTTAAAAGATTAATTAAAGCCGGAAAAATTCTAGGTGTTCCGTTCAAAGATAAATTGGTTGTATCCGATGATAATTTTATTAGTTATAAAAGTCTAAATTTAATTTAGACATTATGAGGGAGGAAATATAATGGATAATAAGCTCAAATCTGCTCTGTTCATCATACTTGGGATAATAATATTCTTAGCAATTGTTTTGGTGAGCGGAAGCAGATTTTTTACAGAAATACTGTGGTTTAGCGAAGTGGATTATTTAAGTGCTTATTTAACTCGGATTTTAACTGAAATAGGTTTTAGAGTTTTATTCGGTATAATTGCATTTATGTTTTTCTATATTAATCTGCGTTACACCAAACAAGAACTTCTTTTCTCAATAAACATGCATGATGATGAGCAGATTAGTTCAATTTTTCAAGGAAAAAGCCCTCCTATTTTCGATTGGCTTTCAGCTAAGCGGCTGAATTATGTTTTTATAGCTTTTAGTGTTTTTATGGGATTTATTTTCAGCGGTATTGGATCCGGGGTATGGGAACCTGTTTTAAAATATCTTAACCAGGAGCCAGCTGGAGTAACCGATCCAATTTTTGGCAATGACATTTCATTTTATCTTTTTAGTCTACCGATATGGGAATTTGCGCGGGAAATTGTTGTTATACTAATAGTACTAACAGCAATAATTGTTGGTTTTATTTATTTATTTACATCAGGAATTCTTAGCGGAACTGGTATTAATACTGGGGAAAAACTAAATTTGAAATTGTCCGAAAGAGCTAAAAAACATTTAACTATTTTACTGGCCTTATATCTGCTGACAAAAATTGTTGATTATAGAATTTCTATGTACCAATTGTTATATTCCGATAGAGGAGTAGCCTTTGGCGCTAGTTTTACAGATATTCATGCTACATTACCCGGGTTGAGAATATTAATGGTGCTGGTAGCAATTTTAACAGCTCTAGTTTTATTTACTTTGTATCGCAAAAATTATAAACTTGTTGTGGGGGTTATAGGTGTTTGGTTGTTAGCTTCAATATTTTTTGGGTTTGCCTACCCACAATTTGTGCAAAGATTTAGGGTTGAACCTAATGAACTTGCCCGAGAAAGACCCTACATTGAAAATAATATTGAAATGACACTAGAAGCATATGACCTTTCAGATGTCAGTGAAGAAAGCTTTGAATTAGAATATGATTTATCCCGGGAGGATATAGATAATAATTCAGGTATTTTTAATAATGTAAGATTATGGGACGATAGACCTTTGCGAAGTACATTTAGCCAGTTGCAGGAATTAAGACAATATTATTCTTTTAGAGATGTTGACGTTGATAGATATGAACTGAATGGAGAATATAGACAGGTTATGCTTTCTTTGCGAGAAATGGATAAAGATAATTTGCCAGCACACGCTCAAACCTGGGTAAACAGAACTTTACAGTTCACCCATGGTTATGGTACAGTAATGACTTCAGTTAGTGAAGCTACTGAAGAAGGTTTGCCTCGGTTTTTAATACAGGATATTCCTCCTCGTACAGAAACAGATATCGAACTGGATGAACAATCGATTTATTATGGAGAAAATATTGATCTTGGAGAATATGTAATCGTTAATAATGAAGAAGGGGAATTTCATTACCCAGTTAATGGAGAAAACGTATATACACATTATGAAGGTTCGGGAGGAATTGAGCTTAGCAGTTTTTTGCGCAGAGCTTTGTTTGCTCTTAGATATCAAGATATTCAAATAATGCTGGCTGACTCTATTCGTACGGAGTCCAGGTTTATGTTTGACAGAAATATTCAGGAAAGAGTTAATAAAACAGCTCCATTTTTAAGATATGATCAGGATCCTTATCCGGTGCTGGCAAATGGAAGAATTTATTGGATACAGGACGCTTATACTTTATCCAATCGTTATCCATACGGAGAGCCATATAATCAGAACATGAATTATATTCGCAACTCTGTAAAAGTAGTCATAGATGCTTATGATGGTGATGTTGATTTTTATATTGCGGAAGAGGATGATCCTATTGTAAACACTTATGCTAATATTTTCCCTGATATGTTTCAATCATTAGAGGAAATGCCAGAAGAACTGAGAAGACACATTCGTTATCCGCGGGATTTATTCTCTATACAGTCCGATATATACAGTGTATATCATATGACAGATCCCAATGTCTTTTATAATCGCGAAGATGTTTGGGAAATCCCTAGAGAAAACTATGCCGGTAGAGAAATTCAAATGGAACCATATTATATATCCACTGTATTGCCTGGTGAAGATGAAGTAGAATTCACACTTATGCAGCCCTTTACACCGGCCCGCAGAAATAATATGGTTGCCTGGTTAGGTGCCAGATCAGATGGGGAAAATTATGGAGAACTGAAATTGTATAGTTTTCCCCGGGGAGAATTAGTTTATGGACCTTCACAAATTGAATCTAGAATTGATCAACATGGTTATATCTCACAAATGCTAAGTCTATGGGATCAGGTTGGGTCTCAGGTAATAAGGGGAAATTTAATTGTTCTTCCCGTAGAGAATTCAATAGTTTATGTTGAACCGATTTTTCTCCAGGCTGAGACTGGAGCTCTGCCAGAACTTCGGCAGGTTATAGTAGCATATGGTGATAGGATTGCCATGGAAGATAATTTAGAAACTGCTCTGGAAGTTGTTTTTGGTGAAAGAGCTCCCACACAGGATATTGAAGATGCTGAGATTGATGAATTTGAAGATGTTGAAGATGAAATAGATATGCCTGACCCAGTAGAAGACGAGGATGAACTGGAAGAAGACATTGACCCTCCCGAAGTAGAAACAGCTCCGGAAATTGAAGAAGATTTCGATTTTGAAGATCTTCCAGAAGAAACTGAGGAATTAATATCAGAAATTTCTAGAGCTTATCAACAGGCCCAACAGGCTTTACAGCAGGGTAACTGGACTGAATATGGAGAAAACATGGAAAGAATAGAACAACTACTTCAACGACTGGAAGGAAATCAATAAATTACGTGTAAAATTTCTATAATCATAATAAAAGATATAAATATCTTATTATTAATTTCTTTTATAATTCAGGAGGATTTCTTTTGTCAGCAAATATTAGCTATAATCAACTGATTAAATTGGCCCGACAGTGTGGCTTTGTGGCTGTCGGGTCCCTTTCTATTTCTAAAATTAATAGAAAGAATTTACAAACGCAATTTAAAAGTATATTATCAGATAACCCTAAAAGTTTAGTTGTTCTATTTCACCCTTATCCTAAATTAAATAAATGCACAAAATTTTATGATTATCCTGAAGAAATTAAATTAGCTTATTTTGCTCAAAT
>CAYOFJ010000139.1:0-5697 GCA_964403065.1 uncultured Halanaerobiaceae bacterium
AATATATATGTCAACTGCAGGAAATGGAAAAAGTTTATTTTATTATTAAAACCAGACTCTCATTAATGATTAATCATGTAGAAATTTATCGTTTAGACTGTTTATATATAGTCTTTATTCCTGCGAAATTTTCACCACCTGTATTCTATATACATTATTCTTTCTTGAAAATAAATCTCCTGCCAGCAAAAATAAATTCTTTAAAATTTCAGCAAATTTTTGTGGTAATTTTTATTGATGCAGGTAAGACTACTTTTTAATAGTATTGATTCAGCAACTAAACCTTTCCTTTATAACATCTGCTGCTTCCTCCCTGGCAAGACAAATCACCAGATCCCCAGAATATAATTCCGTTTCTCCCCGGGGAACTAAAGGTGTATCACCTCGTAAAACTGATACCATTACCAGTTCCAATGGGATATCTAATTCCTGCAGTTTTTTTCCTTCTGCAGGACAATTTTCTTCCACGTTGAGCCTTATGAGTTCAAGCTCTTCATGATTCTGAGATAGTAAACTTTTTAAGTCCTGCATATGAACTTCTTGATTTACAAGGGCCGCCAAAATTGACGCACTGCTCACAGCTACATTCACACCCAACCAATCAAATAATCTTTCATTGCCAGGAGTATTAACAGTTGAAAAAGTGCGGGGTACATCAAACTGTCTCTCAGCAATCTGACATATTACTAAATTATCCTGATCATCTTTAGTTACGGCCAATACTACATCTGCCTCTTCAATTCCCGCCTGTTTTAGCACCTCGGGTTCTGTTCCATCACCATTTACTGTATCTGCTTCAAATCTTTCCCGCATCATTTTGCATTTATTTTTATCCTGTTCAACAATAGTAACATCATGTTCATTTCTCTCAAGTTCATTAAGAAGATACCTTCCCATTTTGCCCCCACCAACAACAATAACCTCCATTTATTAGCCTCCTTTTCAATAGACTCAGTAAATCAAGATTTTACTGCCTATATTATAAAATGAGTCACTATTAAATTTAAATGTCCTAATAATAAATAACTAACTTAGTCACAAAATATATTTCAGAGAAAATTACCATTTTCACAAAATCGCCAAAATTTTTTGTTTTATTTACTCTTCCAGTCGGTTAATGAGTTTTTTCAATTGCTCAACACCGTTTAACTCTATTTTCAGCTGCCAGGTATCCCCTTTGGATTCCAATTTCAAAGGGGCCTGGAGAATATCTTCTAATTCTTTCTGTAAATTTTTTAAGCGTTTTCCCCGGCCATCATTAAGAGCTCCTTCTGCCAATTCCGAAAGAAGTTGTTCCTGTTCTGCCCCCTCCTTTTCTTCAGCTTTTTCCAGCTCTTCCGAAATTCGATCAAGCTCCTCCAGAACATCTTCCTCTTTTCCATCTTCTCCTTTACTTTGTTCGCTTTTAAGTTCCGCGATGTATTTCTCAGCTTCTCTAACATTCATATCCTTTTCTATAATTTCTTCAGCTGCCTTTAGTTGTTTATGGTCAGAATTCAAACCTGCTATAGCCCGGGCCTGGCCAGCAGATAATGTTTCACGTGAAACAAATTCCCTGACTTCTGGTGCCAGATGTAAAAGACGCAAACTGTTGCTGATGCTCGACCTGCTCCTGCCCAGCCTTGTCGCCAATTCAGCCTGGGTTAATTCAAATTCATCCAGCAGCTGTTTATACGCATTGGCCTCCTCCAGAGGATTTAAATCCTGGCGGTGAATATTTTCAATTAAAGCTAATTCCATCATTTGATCTTTATCTATATTTTTAATTATTGCAGGAATTCTTTCAAGGCCGGCCATTTTAGCCGCCCTCCAGCGTCTTTCCCCGGCCACCAGATAAAACCCCTCATCCACCGGAGTCAATATAATAGGTTGTAAAACCCCATTTTTTTCTATAGATTGAGCCAGCTCTTTGAGTTTTTCTTCACCAATATCATCTCTAGGCTGATAGGGATTAGGTTCAATTCTCTCCAGATTTATATTTTGAAGTTCTCCTTTATCAGAATCCTTATTTCCCAAAAGAGCATCCAAACCTCTGCCCAGCCTGCTTTTATTTTTCTCATTCATTAGCCAAAACCTCCTGTGCCAGTTCTTGATAAGCTTTAGCCCCTCGAGAAGATGGAGCATAAGAAAAAATTGTTTCACCAAAGCTGGGCGCTTCGCTTAATCTAACATTTCTGGGTATGACCGTATCATATATTTTACTGGCAAAATATTCTTCAACCTCTTCTGATACCTGGGAGGATAAATTAGTTCTAGCATCAAACATTGTCAGCAAAACACCTTTAATTGTTAAAGAAGGATTGAGATTATTTTGAACCAGATCAATGGTGTCCAATAATTGCCCCAAACCCTCCAAAGCATAATATTCACATTGAATAGGAATTATTATATTATCGGCTGCAGAAAGAGCATTTAAAGTTAATAAGCCCAGTGAAGGGGGACAATCAATTAACACATAATCATAAACAGAAATCTCACCTTCCAGAGCCTGAGATAAACGTTTTTCCCGTGAAATTCTGGAAACCAGTTCAATCTGTGCTCCCGCTAAATCAATATTGGAAGGAATTAAAGACAATTCTTCTTTATCCAGTTCAACTACTACCCGGGAAAATTCTACCTCCTGGAGCAACAGTTCATAAATACTATTTTCCAATTCAGATTTTTCCAGACCGAGGCCACTGGTAGCATTCCCCTGAGGATCAATATCGATTAATAGTACACTTTTATTCTCCCGAGAAAGAGCAGCACCCAGGTTTACCGCTGTAGTACTTTTCCCCACGCCACCTTTTTGATTTACAATTGCAGTAACTTTGGATTCATCATCTGAATACATATTTACTTACATCCTCCCAGTTGATACTGGCAAAGAGAAAAATAAAATATCCACAATCTATAAATATAATTCCACATGATAATATTATTTCCTGCTTATAAGGGCCGTTTTTTGGGGACACCAGTATTTCTAGGAAACCTTGGGGGAGTTTCTCTAATCTTTTCCACCAAAAGTATAAATCTTTTTGCCTGAAGCCCGGGCACAGAAATTTCTTTGAGTTGAAAATCACTGCCTCCCAGTTTTTCACTGACAGCTTCAGTATTATCTAATTCGTTCTGGTAAGACGGCCCTTTAAATAAAATTGCTTTTCCAGAAATTTTTAAAAAAGGCAGGGAATATTCCAGCAAAACATTGGTACTGGCAACAGCTCTGGCTGTTACAATTTCAAACTTTTCCCTAAAATCACTATCCTGACCGAGAACTTCAGCTCTTTCCTGTAAAGGATAACAATTATTAAGTTTTAATTTTTTTTGGGTATTTCTTAAAAAATCAATTTTTTTCCTGCGAGAATCCAAAAGATAAATATCAATATCGGGTCTTACTATACTCCAAAGGATACCAGGCAGCCCGGCACCGGTTCCCAGATCAATTAAAGGACCACTTATTTTAAATATTTCCGGTAAAGACAGAGGACACAAACTATCTAAAATATGTTTTTTAATAACTTCATTTGTTTCCTCAGTTCCTATGAGATTATGGCGACTGTTTGCCTGCAGGAGATACCTAAGATACCTTATTATAAGTTCAATCTTATCTTCATTTAGCTCAATACTTAATTTATCTAAACCAGTGCGTAAAGTTTTAATATCTTCATCTTTAATCATCTTGATCGGTCCTGTTTTCCTGTTTTCTTTTTTCTAAATAAACCATAAGAGCAGATATATCAGCAGGTGAAACACCTGAAATTCTTGAAGCCTGCCCCAAAGACCGGGGTTTTACTCTCTGCAGTTTTTCTCTGGCTTCTCGTCTGAGATTATCAAGACTATGATAATCAATATCCTCCGGCAAAATCTTGTTCTCCATTTTTTCGAATTCTTTAATTTGCTGCTGCTGTCTGTCTATATATCCCTGATACTTATTTGCAATTTCTACCTGTTCAATTACCTCTTCAGAGAAATCAGGTAACTCATCTACAATTTTACCCAAATCCCGATAAGATATTTCGGGTCTGCGCAGAATTTTTTCCAGAGTGGCGTCCTGTTTCAAACCACCACTTTCAAGATCTTTTAGTGCTTCGCGAACTTCTTTGGTAGGAGTAACTTTTGTTGTATGCAAAAATTCTTCCAGCTGATCAATCTTTTCCTGTTTATTTTGAAATTTTTGCCAGCGTTCGTTTTCTACCAACCCTACTTCTCTTCCTTTAGGGGTAAGACGTTTATCAGCATTGTCCTGACGTAAAAGCAAACGATATTCGGCCCTGGAGGTCAACATACGATAAGGTTCACGAGGATTTTTTGTAACAAGTTCATCTATTAACACTCCTATATAAGCTTCTGAACGCTGAAGTATAAGTGGATCCCTGCCCTCCAGAGCTAAAGAAGCATTGATGCCAGCAATTAATCCCTGCCCTCCAGCTTCTTCATAGCCAGATGTACCATTAATTTGCCCAGCTGTATACAGTCCATTGACAGGTCTGGTCTCTAAACTGAGATCAAACTGACCGCTGGCTACACAATCATATTCTATAGCATAACCAGGCCTCATTATTTCAGCATTTTCAAGACCAGAGATAGTCTGCAGCATCTCATACTGTACATCCAGAGGTAAGCCTGTAAAAAGACCGGAAATATAGTATTCTTCAGTTGTGCGTCCCTCAGGCTCCAAAAACAGCTGATGGCTATCCTTTTCAGGAAATTCTATCACTTTATGCTCAACTGAAGGGCAATAACGCGGCCCTGTCCCCTCAACTCTGCCAGAAATGAGTGGTGCTCTATTAACATTTTCATTTATGACCTCATGAGTCTTTTCGTTTGTATGTGTCAGCCAGCAGGAATCCTGTGGTTGGCCCTGCAAAGGGGCTTCAGACATAAAAGAAAAACTTAAATTATCATCATCTCCGGGCTGTTCACGCATTTTAGAAAAATCTACAGTTTTACCATGTACCCTGGGAGGTGTCGTTGTCATAAATCTCAACAAATTAAAACCAAGTTTCTCCAAAGAATCAGAAAGTTCATTAGCTGGATACTGCTGATTTGGCCCGGAATTATAAGTGGCATCACCAATAATATTTTCCGCTTTCAAAAAAGTGCCTGTAGTTAATATTACTTTTTTGGCCCTATAAAGAACACCAGTTTTAGTTATGACCCCTGCTATTTCCCCTTGCTCCACTAATAAATCAACCACTACATCCTGCTTTAAATCCAGATTTTTTTGGTTTTCAAGAACCTGTTTCATTCGCTCATGATATCTCACCTTATCAGCCTGACCGCGCAAAGCATGGACCGCTGGCCCTTTACTTGTATTCACCATACGAATTTGCGTCATGGTTTCATCCATGTTTACAGCCATTTCTCCTCCCAGGGCGTCAATTTCCCGGGCAATATGGGCTTTGCCAGGTCCGCCCAGCGAAGGATTACAGGGCATGAAGGCTACATGATCGAGATTAACAGTTAAAGTTAATACTTTATGTCCTAAACGAGCCGGAGCCAGTGAAGCTTCACAACCAGCATGACCTGCCCCTACGACTATTACATCATATTCCTCTGGAAACACTGAATTATATTTACTCGCTGCTTCATCCTGTACACTCATAAATCATTCCCCCATAAAATTCTTGCATTCTAAGAATTAATAATAAGTTAAATATAAATGTTTCACGTGAAACATTATAAATAATATAAAATGAATTCGAAAAAAGTTATTTG
>CAYOFJ010000140.1:0-1815 GCA_964403065.1 uncultured Halanaerobiaceae bacterium
TGTCATTTGAATCAGTTATTTTATCAATTAATTTAGGTTGATATATATATCCACCATTTGCTATAGCTAAACCAGCAGTTAATAGCTGTAGAGGAGTAGTTGAAATACCATGACCAAAAGACATTGTAGCCTGTTCTACTTGACCATAATGGTCAGGTATTAAACTTCCTGTAGATTCAGCCGGAAGATCTATTCCTGTCTTCCTACCAAAATTAAACTGCTCCAGTCCAGATATAAACTCTTCGCTCTCCATAGTCAAACCCATTTCTACAAAACCAGGATTACATGACTGTGCAAAAACTTCCACAAAATTCAGTTCCCCATGCCCACCATCTTTCCAGCAATTAATTTTTTCCCCATTAACATTTATATGGCCGGGGTCATATAGTGTGTCATTATAATTGTAGTATCCATATTCCAGAAATAAAGCAGCGGTAAAAATTTTGAAAACTGATCCAGGTTCAAAATTATCATGTACTGCCTTATTTCTCCATAAATCACTATTATAACTGGCAAAATTATTGGGATTAAAATTTGGTTCATTTGCCAGCGCTAATATCTCTCCATTATCAGGGTCCATAACAATTACAGAACCACCAGAGATATCATGTTTTTCTTGGGCTTTTGATAATTCTTTACTGGCATAATATTGTATAACTTCATCTATCGTAAGATAAATGTTGTTTCCTTGCTCGGGTATAACCTCGTTATCCCTCTTTTGAGTGAGGGGAATATTTTGCCCCCTGGCATCTATTTCACCAATCTTAAATCCTGGCTGTCCACTTAAAATTCTGTTATGGAAAAATTCCAGGCCTTCTAATCCATGATTATCTACTCCGGTAAAACCTAAAATTTGAGAAGCTAAATTTTCCCGGGGATAATATCTTTTTGGTTCATTAATTGCTGATATACCTTCCAGGTCAAGCTCAGAAATTTGTTGGTAAGTTTCTGAAGAAACCTGACGCTCCAGATAAACTAAATAAGAATCTCTTTCCAACCTATCTTTCAAAACATCTTTGTTAAAAGATAAAATCCCCTCCAGCTTTTGAGCAGTATAAACGGGGTTTTCAATTTCTTCTGGATAAGCAATTATCGTCTCAGCTTCGATATTTATAGCCAGTTCGTTTCCCTGACGATCCATTATTTTACCCCGATCACTATCAACGGGTTTTCTCTGCATTCTCTGTTCAACAGCCAAACTGTGGTAAAATTCTGACTGCAATATTTGTATAATAAATAATCTGCCCAATATCACAGCAAAAATCAGGCAAAAAAGTAAAAATATAAACTTTATTCTATTTTTCACTTTATCATTACTGTGAACATTAGACATCAAATATCATTTCCTCGTAATATTTTATTCTAGAGGAGCGGCTGCAGCTCTGCGAAATCCATTCCATAAATTTGTCAACCAGGATTCAGTTTCCGCTTCTGTTGAAGAAATATGTTCTTCTGCTTCGTTATTCACGGCCAATCTGTGAATTTGTTCGGCCTCAACCATATTTAATTCTTCGCGGGCAATTTGTTCAATTCTATCGAGACTTCTTTTTTTAGTTATCATTCTTTTCATTTCCCGGTTTTCCTCCTGTATTTCAGACAAACTATCTTCTAACTGCTCCATTTGATAATTTAAATTAACTATTCTTAAAGATTGACTTATAATTATTGCCATTGGTATTATAACAAAAAGAAATATAATTAGCATCAGAAATAAAGTCTTTTTTGACTGAGAAAAAGTGGAAAATTTATTATCTTTTTTTTGGTAATTGTCAACCGTAGAATAGAGTAAATATCCTATCGATTAATATTAGCGTG
>CAYOFJ010000140.1:1825-5613 GCA_964403065.1 uncultured Halanaerobiaceae bacterium
ACCGTAGAATAGTTATTTCTATTATTGGACATTTTGTCACCTCCCTGATACTAAACTTTTTCTGCAGCTCGCAGTTTAGCACTTCTGGCCCGAGGATTTTCATTTTTTTCTTCCTTATCCGGTTTAACTAAATTTTTGGTTAAAATTTTCAACTTTTTTGTCTTATTACAACTACAAATAGGAAAATCCGGAGGGCAAATACATTCTTTAGCATGTTCTTTAAATTTATTCTTAACTATTCTATCCTCTAAAGAATGAAAAGAGATGACACAAACGCGACCCTGTTTTCTTAATAAATCAGGCACTAATTTTAAAATCTCCTGCAATTCCTCCAATTCTTTATTGGTAGCTATTCTTAAAGCCTGAAAAGTTCTGCGAGCAGGATGCCCCCCTTTTCTTCTAGCAGAAGCTGGTATGGCATCCTTTATTAAATTTACTAACTGTTTTGAGGAATTTATTTTTTCTTTTTTTCTTCTTTTCACAATAAAATCTGCTATTCTTGACGCCCATTTTTCTTCTCCGTATTCTTTAATTATCCTCTCCAATTCCTGGTGTGAACTATTATTAATTATATCTGCAGCAGTTAGCTCCTGTTCCTGATTCATTCTCATATCTAAAAAAGAATCATGACTGTAACTAAAACCTCTGTCAGCATTGTCAAGTTGTGGGGAAGATACTCCCAGGTCAAATAAAATACCTGAAACATAATCTATTTTTTCTAGGCTTATAATTTCTGGTAACTTAGTAAAACTGCCATGATATAAACTTAGTTTCTCACTGGGCAAATTATTTTTACAATAATTTATAGCTTCCTTATCTTTATCAATACCAATTAATTTACCCTTACCTTCTTGTAATTTATGAATGATTCCTTTTGCATGTCCTCCTCTACCTATTGTACCATCTACATAAATTCCATCAGGATTTATATTTAAAAATTTTAATACTTCATCATATAGCACAGGTACATGTTCCTCCATGAACTAAGCCACCTCTCATTTCTTATCACTAAAACCAAATCACAAATATTATATGTCCAAATTATCAAGCGTAGCTGCAATTTCTTCATGAGAATCTTCTGCTTCAGAAAGATAATCAGCCCATTTCTCCCTGGACCATAATTCTATACGACTGCCAATACCAGCGATAACTATTTCCCGATCTAAGTCAGCATAATTTCGTAAATTTTTAGGCAAACTTATTCTACCCTGACTGTCCAAATTACATTCAGTTGCCCCGGAAAGAAAAAATCTAACGAATTTTCTGGCATCTTTTTGAGTTAAAGGAAGTGAATTAAGTTCTTTCTCTAATTTTTCCCATTCTGCGGGCGGATATAAAAAGAGACAATTATCCAATCCTCTTGTAATAACAAATTTATCCTGCAATTTTTCACGAAAATTAGCAGGCATAATAACTCTCCCTTTTTTATCCATGTTATGTAGATATTCACCCATGAACATTGTTTATCCACCCCTTAAACACCACTTTACACCACTTTGCACCACATCCTACTATTTTTATTCTCTATTAAAACAAAAATTCCTTTTTAAAATAGATATTTTTCCAAATAAAAAAACCCGCCCGGGGGCGGGAAAGGTGGTGAAATTAATAAAAAAAGCGAAAATAAGACTAAAGAACTATTTCAAACCATTATGCTTAATGCTGCTTCTAAGTAAACTTTTTACCAATTCATTATAAGAAAGGTTTGTAGCCTGCCACATTTTAGGATACATACTTCTCTCTGTGAATCCTGGGATAGTATTAATTTCATTTATCAAAACTCTATTTTTCTCAGTAAGAAAAAAGTCAACCCTTGCCAGCCCCTGTCCTCCTAATAATCGAAAGGCTTCCACTGCTAAATTACGAATTCTAGTCGAAACTTCTTGTTTTAATTCAGCTGGAGCCAAAAGTTTTGTCTCTGCTGAAAAATATTTTGCTTCATAATCATAAAATTCTCGATCAGGAATTATTTCTCCGGGTCTGGAAGCTTTAATATCTTCTCTCTGTCCCAGCACAGAACATTCAATCTCCCTGCCTTCTACGGCCTCTTCCACTATGATCCTATCATCATAATCCCAGGCTAATTCCAGGGCATCCAAAATTTTTGTTTTGTTTTTGACCTTACTTATACCCAGACTTGAACCTAAACTGGCTGGTTTAATAAAACAGGGTAAATTTATTTCAAAAACAATTTTCTCAATCATTTTTTCTTTAGCTCCGTTTCTCAAAAAATTCTTCTGTGAAACAGTCATATAACGAGGTTGAGGAAACCCATTTTGACCAAGAATATTTTTAGTGAATATTTTATTCATGCAGACTGCTGAGGTTGTAACATCACAACCTACATATGGAAGATCAATTGTATCTAAAAAACCCTGTATAGTACCATCTTCTCCATAAGGTCCATGTAATACAGGAAAAACAATATCAATTTCATCAGATAAATTATTTTTAATACTTTTCCACTTTGATTCATATTCATCAGTAAAATAATCTGGCACCCGTGTCTCTTCTCCCTTTATAATGTCAAGAGAGGTTTTTTCATCAAGCCAATAACCTTCTTGAGATACTGCAATAGGATACCATGTTATGTCTTCTAATTCAATATTTGTAAAAACTGACCTGGCTGACATTAAAGACACATTATGTTCTGCGGAAGGCCCCCCAAATAAAAGGGCCACTGTAAACTCATTCACCCGAAACTTCCTCCTCCCATTATCTAGGAAAAATAATCAACTTTCATGACATCTTTAACCATCTTAATAGTTTCTTGAGCTTCTTCTTTAGCTTTTTTGGTTCCAGCATAAAGTATTTCCTCGATTAATTTCGGATTTTCTTTATATTTTCTTCTTCTTTCCCTCATTGGATCTAAAAATTCATTAATTTTATCTGCTAACCTTTCTTTGCAGGCTACACAACCGATAGTTCCTTTCTTGCACCGGGTTCTAATCTCTTCCACTTCTTCTTTATTAAAAGCTTTATGATACTCAAAAACAGTACAATCTTCCGGATTCCCCGGATCATCTATTCTAATTCTATTGGGATCGGTAACAGCCTGATTAATTTTATTTTCCACTACTTCTTTGGAGTCTGAAAGAAAAATAGCATTATTTAAACTTTTGCTCATTTTAGCTTTACCATCAAGACCTACCAAACGAGAAAATTCACTAATTTCTGGCTCAGGAACAGGAAAAACTTCTCCATACAAATTATTGAATTTGCGAACAATCTTCCTGGTTTGTTCAAGATGAGGAAGCTGATCTTCTCCAACAGGTACTAAATTGGCACGACAAAATGTAATATCTGCTGCCTGACTTACCGGATACCCCAAAAAACCATAAGTCATTTCATCATAATTATGCTGCTCAGCTTCGGCTTTTACAGTAGGATTTTTTTCCAGTTGATTTACTGTAACCAGCATAGAGAAAAATACCGTCAATTCAGCAATTTCTGGAATCATAGACTGCACACAAATAGTAACCTTTTCTGGATCTATACCAGCCGCTAAATAATCCTCTGCCGCCTGAAAAACATCTCTTTCTAAATTTTCTGGCTGATCAAAATTCGTTGTTAAAGCCTGAACGTCAGCTATAATTATAAACGTATCATATTTCTCAGACATTGAAATCCGATTTTCCAAACTGCCAACATAATGACCCAGATGCAATTTCCCGGTAGGTCTATCACCGGTTAGTACTCTTGTTTCTTCAGAGTCTTTTTCTGACATTTTAATATCCTCCTTCTCTAAAATTAAAATATTCTACCTTTAATAACATAAATTTTATCAT
>CAYOFJ010000141.1:0-5578 GCA_964403065.1 uncultured Halanaerobiaceae bacterium
TTATTAGTAATCTCCTGCCTGCTGGCGAATAAATCTTTAATTAATGACTATAATTATGCAAAAAGGGGAGGACTTAAGTGCTGAAAATAGAATTTAAATTTAAGGTTAATTTTCGGGTCACAAACTTTATATTATTTCACCTATATACAGCAAGATTCCACCGGAAACAGGGAGGGAAACCAATCTTGCCCAGAAAATTATTGTTTTATGTATTCTTATTGCTCATAACAGCCGGGCTGCTGAGCGGATGCGATCTTGCCGGTGAGCCGGTTATGTACGAAATAGATTTTGAGGTTGAGGGCGAAGGAGAAATTATAATAGACGGGGAAAATAATGAGCAGGAAGAGCAGGATCTAGCAGGAACCAGCCGCAAATTTGAGGAGGACAGCTCCTTTGACCTGACTGCCGAACCAGCTGAGGGCTGGAAACTGCAGAGCTGGCAGCTGGATGGTGATTATTATTCCAGCTTTCCTCAGGAAACTTTCACCGCCGAGCATGATGGCCAGAAGATAACAGCCGTATTTCAGCGTCATCAGTATGAATTAAATCTGGAGACCACGGGTGAAGGAGAAGGTGAGATAAAAACTGAAGTTATTCATGCCCCGCAGGCGGATGAGCACCCCTTTGAAACTGTAATTAAGCTTACCGCTGTCCCCGGCGATTACTCGGAATTCACCGGGTGGTCCGGTGATATCGGGGATGGAGATTCGGAAGACCCGGAAATTAAAATTGAGATGGATGAAGATAAAAATGTCAGCGCAAAATTTGAGCTGATTGAGCCCGCCACCATCAGCGGCAAAATAGATATTGAGCACAGCTTTCCCTTTGCAGCCGCTGATGATTATAGTTATGCCAGTCTGGACCGCGAGAATACTGGTTCGCGGCCGGAACTGGATGCAACGCAAAGAAATCTTACAGGGCAATCTCTATCTCAGAGTCCGGACTTCGAACAACAGACCGAAAATGGCGAAATTGTAGTTGGCTATGATAATACACTGACTCCGGAGCAGGCCCGAAGCTCCCTGCAGCAAAAAGGATATGAAATAGTAAAACTGAGGCCGGAGATGAACTCGGCCGTGGTGGAAAGCCGCCAGATGGAAACCGCTGATACTTCAGTCGAGGCCCTAGAAGCTCTGGCAGCAGAGCCGGATATCCGCTATGCTGAGCCCAACTATCGCTATTACGCCCTGTCTACCCGCCATCCCGATGATGAGCATTTTGGTATGCAGTGGCACTATCCTCAGATCAGGCTGCCTCAGGCCTGGTCCAGGACCACTGGTGACAGCAGTGTGCAGATTGCCGTGGTCGATACGGGTGCAAATCTCAATCATCCAGATTTGGGGGATAACATTGCCGAAGCTGCCGGTTATAATGTGATAGAGGACAGTGATGATTTTACCGATGCAAATGGCCACGGCACCCATGTAACAGGTACTATCGCGGCTAATACAAATAATAATGAAGGTATAGCCGGAGTGATGTGGGACAGCACTGTAGTACCGATAAAAGCTCTGGGAGACGGGGGCAGCGGTACACTGGATGATATAGCCGCCGCTATTTATTATGCTGCCGGTCTCAGCGGTGAGGCCCCCGCTGAATATGCCTCTATGCCGGAAAACCCCTATCCCGCCGATATTATCAATTTGTCCCTGGGGGGATATGGCGGGTCACAGCATCTGGAAGAAGCAGTAAACGACGCTGCGGAAGCCGGGGCCCTGCTGGTAGCTGCTTCCGGCAATGATGGCCTGCCCCAGATAATGTATCCGGCAGCCTATGATGAGGTTCTGGCGGTCGGCGCAATAGACTTCAATTACCCTCATGAACCGACAAGAACCGGATATACCAATTATGGCCCCGGCCTTGACGTGCTGGCTCCGGGAGGAGATGTAAATACCGACAGCAACAATAACGGGTATAGAGATGGTGTCTGGAGCACATTTTTTGATGAGGAGGAATATTTTTATAGAGTCCTGGAAGGAACCTCAATGGCCGCACCCCATGTGAGCGGGGTGCTGGGTTTAATGCTTGCCCGGGGAATATCTGCCCACAGGGCAGAGGAAATATTGAAAAATACCGCCATGGAAATCGAAACTGCAGATTACAGCTTCGGCCTGGTTAATGCTTACTGGGCTATTAACGAAGTGGACAGCATGGAGCTGCGTTTACTCGACAAAGATCAGAATATCGTCAAAAACAAAACCCTGCCAGCAGAAACAAATGATTTTAAACTGGAAGAAATACCTCCCGGCGAATACCAGCTGGAGGTTGTCATAGATGTAAGTAATAATGGCAGTATTGACTCAGGTGATTATCATGGCATGTTAGATGAAATAGAAGCTGCTCCCGCAGCGGAAAAAGAGGTCAACATTACACTGCAGGAGCAGGAATGATTTTTATTCTTTAGCCATTATCTCCTGGCAATTTAGCAATCTAAACTATATTTTATACTTTCAAATCTTAGTTTAATTGGTAAACTCAAATGAATTAAATAAAGCATTAGCAATGTTTTCACTGTATTCTCCTTATGATGAGGTTTCAAAGCTATTAATTTTTTTGAAATTTTAACCAGCTTATTATTATATTCGCCGTATAATAATATTCAGCTTTTTAATAACCAAAAATTTATAATCAAAAAATGTCGTATGTGCTGACACCAAGTTATTTGCTCACTTCAGTATTATCTTTTCTAGAACACATTACCTGAAATTCTAATATATGCGATAAATATCGGGTGGTAACTTCAAGCAATAATAGTTTCCTCTTTTCTGTAATCACCAACTTTGCTATTTAGTATACCGCAGAAATGAACTGTATTGAATTAAAATTAAATAATCATCTATCGAGGGGAAGTTTTCGCGTGCTTGATTTTCTGATATAGCTAGTCAAAAAGAAAAATATCTTCTAACTCTACTGATGAAACCGATTAATTTTATGCTAGAAACATATTATTGTCGGGGACAGCAGCCATTTTTATGGGCAATTTTTTCTCAGATAAGGTTTTTGAAAGTGTTAAAGCTGTTAACCCCAGTTTTTTCGATAAATATTAACGATAGGCTATAGGTATTATTTTTGCTTCTTCAATCAATTTTTCTTCAAGCTCAATTATATAATCCAACGCTTCAACAGGGGAGTCTAAATTCATTTTTGCTTTATTTAGTAATTCTTCACCACTTGCAGATAAATTATCTCTTATATCATCCACTCTAAGAAAAAACAAAGGAGTTCTATATAGGTTTCTCCATCTCAATGTATAGATAGACTCTCTCTCCAAAAGTTGCTCAAAAGGAATGCCTTCAACTTCGATATCTAAATTATCTATGTGTTCATTTATATCTTCTTGTATTTTTTCTGCTATACTTTTTTGAACTTCATTATCTTCGTTATAATATAATTCAATCTCAAAGTCTCCTTTTCCTTCCAAAAGTTCATTTGCTTTTTCAATATCATAACTTAAGTTTTCGACATTACCCTCATCATACCCTATCACAGCAGGAGGTACTAATCTTTCTGCCCTTACTACTTCTATATCATCTTCAGCTACATCTTCAATTATATCTGCTAAATTATCTTTGTTCATAGCATGTGATAAAGCTTTTCTAATATCTTCATCATCTAAATGAGATTCCTGTATGTTAACTCCAATATAATCAACTCTGCTTTTTTCCTCTTCTAGAACTGTATCTTCTAAATCAATTTCAATTTCTCCTAAAGAATTTTCTCCTTCCTCAACCAAAATATCCTGACTATAATCTTCTGCATTGAACTGATATACATTGAGAGAGTATTCCCCTGGTGATAAATCTTCGAATCTAAATGTTTCTTCTCCAAAACTATTATACTTTCTTGCTACTTCTTCGCCTTCTGCTTCCAGAACTAATAACCCTGCATAACTAGAATCAAACTCTTCATCCACTTCCGAAATAAGAGAACCCGATAAAGAAGCTTCCTCTACTCCATTACCATTCATATCACAAGCTGCCAAAGTTACAGTCAGAGCACAAGCCAGGATGAAAATACCAATAATTTTAAACTTATGAGACATAACTCTTACCCCCTAATATGTAAAATTTTTAGTTAAGCCGAATTTTCTGAAAATTGCAGTTATTATTAAATTCACCGTGGACGAATATTTTCCTGCATTTATAATCAATCTTTAACCAAATTATATCTAGAAATTGAGTTATCTACTACTACTAGATAGGAAAAAATAGGGGGATAACTAATTTAATCTTTAATCCCAGAACTTTTAGTGAGGTTCCCCCATTAGATCAGACACTTAGTTTAGACACATTACTCTGATTTTCTCCGTTTTGCTCGTATTCTTCTGGGCTTTGATAATCTAGAGAGGAATGTAATCTGTATCTGTTATAAAAGACCTCAATGTAATGGAATATATCACGCCTGGCTATTTCTCTTGTTTCATACTGGCAATGATAAGTGAGCTCAGTTTTTAACGTCCCAATAAAGCTTTCGGATACAGCATTGTCCCAGCAGTCGCCTTTACGTGCCATAGAGGATTGAACATTGTGCTTTTTAAGCAGCTTCTGGAATTCATGACTGGCGTATTGACTTCCTCTATCAGAGTGAAATATCAGGTCTTTGCCTATATTGCGATTATTCTCAGCCATCATGAATGCATCTATAACTAACTCTTTTGTGATTCTCTTTTTCATGGACCAGCCCACTACTTTGCGAGAGTATAAATCTATGACCTTTGCTAAATAAAGCCAGCCTTCTTTGGTGCGAATATAGGTGATATCTGATGTCCAGACTCTGTTCTTTTTCTCAACATCGAATTCTCTTTTGACCAGATCATCCTGTATATTGTGATTGTGGTCAGAATCAGTGGTAACTTTGAATTTGCGTTTTTTAATTGCTTTTAAGCCCAAAACTCTCATAAGTCTGGCTACTCTTTTTACATTGACATGTACACCTTCTTTGGCCAGCTGTCTGTGTATCCTGGGACTGCCGTAAGTACCTTTAGCTTTCCAGTATATCCTGGCTATATGTTTCTTTAATTGCTGGTTTTTTCTGGTCCTTTTCGAAGGTTTTCTATTTAGCCAGTCATAGTAGCCTGAACGGGACACTTCAAGGACCTGGCACATTTTCTTCACAGCAAATTCATAACTGTGATCCCGAATAAAACCGTAGATTATTTTTGTGTTTTTGAGAAAATGGCCACTGCTTTTTTTAAAATATCACGCTCAGTTTTTGTCTCACGAAGTTCTTTTTTTAGCTCTAGTACTTTTTCCTCTTCAGGTGTCAGACTTTGATTACCGTGTCCAGGAAAGGCAAGTTCACCGTTCTCTCTATACTTCTTACACCATCTGTTAAGGTTTTGATAGCTAGTACCTAAATGCAACTTCCTTTAACGTTTTGTCTGAGCTCCGTGAGAGTTTGACAGCTTCTTTCTTGAATTCTTCAGTGTAAGTTCTTCTAGTTTCGCTCATTTAATTTTCCCCCTTGTTGGGTATAGCTCTATTATACACCTTAACTTACTGTCCGACAACTCGGGGGAACGTCAAATATTGAAAGACATTATACTGAAAAAAATTTACAAGAGGATATAGAATATGCC
>CAYOFJ010000142.1:0-5537 GCA_964403065.1 uncultured Halanaerobiaceae bacterium
CGAAGGGCTCCATAGGTTATTCCCAGATCCATAATCTGAGTGCCGTCAAAATGAAAGCCATAATGCTCTGTCAAACCGGGATAGCCATCCTCCCGCACAGCATATTCATGATCAGTAGCAAATATCCACTGTCCAGGTTCCGGTGCTTCCACCCCTTCATTGATGGCTTCAGCCAGATCACTTATAGTTTCAATTCCCATTTCCTCGGCATCTTCGCGCCTCATCATAATTGTGTAGGTATTATTCATGGGAGCATAATCCAGCCAGATAAGCTGATGTCGTTCAAGGTCTTCCTGCCTTACAGTCTCATAAGCTTCTTCGGGCTCGGTAATCGGTTCTTCGAACCCAAGATGAGTGATGAGTGCTGTTCCGGTATATTCCCAGGCCAGATCCACTTCTCCCATTTCCAGGGCATCTCTCAGCACCACAGTTCCACCCAAATTCGTTTCATCCTCTGTTTCAATACCATTGGCTTCCAGCATCTGAATTGTCATCTGACCCAGAATCAACTGTTCAGTAAACTCTTTTGAACCCACAGTCACAGGGTCTCCAGCCAGTGCCTCATACCCCCACCCCAGCATTAAACCAGCTACGATCAACAAAGTCAGCATCAGTACTTTCTTTCCCTGCAGCAGTTTTCTCACAATACTCCCCTCCCTTATGTGGGATATTATTAATTGAACTTTTTTTCTTATTTAAATAGGGATATTATTCATATCAGTTGATCAAATTTTGTCCAGGTTCATCACCCTAATGCTTATTATTGGGAGCAAATAAACTCTGTTCACAAAATTATCCCCGATACAGGCACACAATTTTTGGACCAAAACTTGACCCTTGCCTGGAAAAAAGTAAGACTGACTTACCAGCTGACAAGTCTGGATTTAAGTTCTCCAATCCAGAAATCAAAAAGTATAGCCATGATAGCACTGAGCCCTGCCCCGGTGACAATTATCATATTTCGTCTAATAGACAAGCCTGTCACTATCAAATCTCCCAGCCCCCCTGCTCCAATAAAGGTAGCCAGGGTGGCTGTTCCCACATTGATTACTATAGCTGTTCTAATACCCGCCACGATTATGGGGGCCGCCAGCGGCAATTCTATCCGGCTCAGAATATGCCAGGGTGTCATCCCCATACCGCGGGCAGATTCAATTACTTCCTGGTCTATACTACTAATACCGGCAAATGTATTGCGCAATATGGGCAGAATGGAATAGAGCCAGATAGCAAAAACAGCAACATTAAAACCCAGACCCAGTACTGAGTAAAATATAGCCAGAATAGCCAGACTGGGGACTGTCTGCCCCACATTGACGACATTTTCCAGAACTTTGCCTATTTTATAAAACCGCGGACGAGAAAGCAGTATACCGCCAGGTATTCCTACCAGCATCGCCCCCAGCATGGAGACAGCAACCAGGAGAATGTGTTCACGCAGAGATCTCATTATTCTTTCTCCGGAAAGCATTCTTGCCACCATTGAATCCGTGGGGTTATTCATGACATACCAGATAAGCACTCCCGCCAGAACAAACAGGAACCCTGTAACCGCAAAAAACTTGATGTTTTGTTTCTTCATTGCCCTTCTCTCACCTCTTCTAGAAGATCCTGCAGGGTTATGATATCTTTAAACTCTCCTATCTCTTCATCTATTACGGGCACAAACCCTTCCCCACATTCCAGCATGACAGATAGGGCATCATTAAGAGTGGAATCGGCGGTTACCGTGTCAGGAAATTCCTCCATCAGATCTCGTGCTATCTCTCCCGAGTTTTTTTCCAGAGCGGATTCATCTAACCTTCCACGCAGACAGCCTCTGCTGTCAACGACACAGAGGGCATCTGCTGCACATTCCTGCAGGGCTGACTTTATCTCCCCTCTGGCTGCTTCTTCCCTGACCGTTAACTTCTCCTTTTCATTTTCAATAATCTCTTCCACTCTAATTAAATGCAATCTTTTTATGGAACGATTTTTTCCTACCAGTTGAGCCACGAAATCATCGGCCGGGGCATCCAAAAGCTCCTGAGGTGGAGAGTACTGTACCAGTGAACCTTCCTTGAGTACAGCTATTCTGTCCCCCATTTTTATTGCTTCATTTATATCATGAGTCACAAACACTATTGTCTTTTTCATCTGGTCCTGAATACGCAAAAATTCATTCTGCAGTCGAGCCCGGGTTATGGGATCTACAGCTCCAAAAGGCTCATCCATGAGCAGCACCGGAGGATCGGCTGCCAGGGCTCTGGCCACTCCTACTCTCTGCCTCTGGCCGCCCGAAAGAGCTGCCGGCAGTCTATCCCAGTATATTTCTGGATCAAGTCCCACCATTTCCATCAATATTTTTACCCTCTCATCTATTCTTTCGTCTGCCCAGCCCAGTTCCTGAGGAACTGTAGCAATGTTTTCTTTGATAGTCATATGAGGAAAGAGGCCAATTTCCTGGATAACATAACCTATACCCCGGCGCAGCTCTATCTCATCCAGCTGTGAAGTGGGTTCCCCATCGAGAAATATCTCTCCTTTATCGGGATCATGCAGCCGGTTGATCATTTTTAAAGTAGTGGTTTTACCGCAGCCAGAAGGACCGACCAGCACACATACCTCTCCTGATTTAACCTCAAGAGAAAGCTCATCTACCGCCGGGCGTTCCAGTCCGGGAAATTCTTTGGTAAGATTTTTGAGTTCAATCATAACCTGACCTCCCCCCATTATCTTTCTATAGTTTTGGTTTTTTCTACCCAGCTTAAAATCAGATCAAAACTCACAGCAATAATAGAAACAAATATTGCACCCGTTATAATCATGGGCGGATTGGTTCGGGATATACCATTAAAAATTAGCTCTCCCAGCCCTCCTGCTCCTATATAAGCTGCTATGGCCCCAATACCCACAACCATAACCGTAGCAGTTCTGACACCGGCCATGATGACAGGAAAAGCCAGGGGCAGCTTGATCCGGAACAATATTCTATACCTCTTCATACCCATTCCCCGGGCCGACTCTATTATGGCAGGATCAATCTCTTCGATGCCGGAAAAAGTATTACGCACAATCGGCAGCAGAGAATAAAGTATGAGAGCAATAACTCCTGTCTGAAAGCCAATGCCAAAAAAGGGCAGCAGCAGACCCAGCATGGCTATACTGGGAATGGTCATCAGAACCTGACAGGCGGTTAGAACTGGTTGGGCCAGCACTTTAAAATAGCTTATCAATATACCAAGACCCACTCCCACAAAAACTGATATTCCCACAGAAACTACTATCAGCCACAGATGCTCCAAAAATAATCTGCCCACAAGATCCGAACGGTTTAAGAAATAGGACAAAACTTCCATTATAATTCCCCCTTGAAACTGGCCAGCATTGATTGAGAAATGACAGCAAACAGAATCATTCTAATATATTGTGAAAACGCGAGAGGTCATATCTAATAGCCGTACTATTTTTGACTACTCCCTGCTCATCCCAGCCGCGTTTAGCATAATAAGCTTTTCTGGCCTCATAAAATTTTTCTTTGCTTAATCCTCCTTCCCCAAATTCTGCAAAAAATCTTTCCGGCAAATCATCATCCGTATCTGTTACTCCCAAAAAATTATTTAACAGCCTTTCCAGCTGAAAAACACGGGCTCCATTGAAAAGCAGGTCCTCTAAATCCGCATTTATTTCTGTAAGTACACTCCACCATTGTGCTAGTGTTTTCATTGAAAACTCTGAATAAATCATAAATTTGCAGAGTTTAAGTGAATCAAAAATAGCCATTAAATTCTGCATCTTAATCACTGAATCTTCTTTGCCAGTTATTATACTTTTATCCATTATTTCGCTATAACCTATTTCCGGTATTGTTGCAGAACTCTCCAGGGCGTGAGAAAAAGCCTGAAGATGACAGGCCCCACGATTGGAGGTGGCATAGCCCAGATAAAGACTGGCATAATTGCGGGGATCATGGGCCGGAAGTTCCAGTCCCTTACAGTTAACATCAAATTTATCTGAAAGATTAAATTCTTCTGCTATACCTTTTGTTCCCTCAGCCAGAATATCTCCCAATCCTTCCCTCTTAACTATCATTTCCAGCAATTTTTTTATTTTTGCCCCATCCCCCCATTCCAGATACTTATGGTCCAAAATACCTTTTTCGTTAAGTTCCAGAACTAAACCTATAGTGCCTCCGGTCGAGATAGTGTCCAGACCCTCTCTATCACAGAATTCATTCAACTCAACAACCTGTGAAATTTCTTTTATCAGCAAGCTGCTGCCCAGAAGACCAATGGTTTCATATTCGGGACCGGCAATGCTGTCCTCATTTTTTTCTAGTTCTCTCCCACACCCTACCGGGCAAAAACCACAGCGGTATTGATTGACTGAAAACTCCTCAGCCAAATTTTCTCCTAAAATATTGAAGTCATCAGAACTTTCAGGTCGCACCTGCCAGTTTTTATAGGGAAAATTCCCGGTTTCCAAAGCATAGGCCACACCACTTGCTGTTCCGTATTCCTCCATGGCCTGCATATTTTCTCTCATAGAATAGATGGCTTGCTTTTTGGATTCGTTAATGTTTTTTGCCAGGTCGCGAGTAAGGTTCTCTCTATGACGCTTAATAACTATGGCTTTAATTTTTTTGTCTCCCATAACTGCTCCCAGTCCTGCTCTGCCCAAAGCCCTGGCATCCCGACCATCCACCATAATAGCGGCGAATTTAACTTTATTCTCTCCGGCCCTGCCGATAGAAAGCAATGAATATTCAGAAAATTTATGGCCAAAATACTCATCCAGCTCAAATGTATCCCGGGAGAGCAGATCACCGGCGGAATGGAAATTCACACCTGATGAACTTATCTCCAGCCACAGCCAATCCTCTGCTGCACCTTTTAGCAGTATTCCTCCCCAACCACAGGAAATAAGTGAACTGCCCGCTCTTCCTCCCACATCCGATTCAGCTAAAACTCCGGTTAACGGAGAAATACTGACCGCATGAAGTCGATCTCCGGCCGGAATTTTTGCCGCCGCAAAAGGACCTGTGAAAAAAATCAAGGGAGGGTTCTTAATATCAGATCTTTGTCTGTCTTGTAAATGTTCAGCCAGATAATATACTCCCAGACCCCTACCCCCCATGTATTTTGCATTTAACTCTACTTCTACTATACTTTGCTCCCAGGTCTGGTTATTAAGATCCACTTCAAGGTATTTCCTCCAGGGTTTGATGTTTTTCCCTCCCCTGTAAACTTTTTAATTTACTCAAAATATTATTAAAATTAATAATATTTAGGGTGTGCGGAACGTTTATTTGGAAAATTAACTAGAAATATACTCCTGCAAAATATTATTCTCTCTACCTATATTATACCAAATTAATTGAAAATTAACATGTAAATATTTATGAAAATTTTTTAAATTTCAATTATCAATGTATGGTTCTTCTCCAGAACCATTGGTGAAATTGCTATATATGCTGGATTACCAGAACTACTTATACCTTTAATTCCGGGGCTTATAAAGTATTGGAAGCTATAAAGCGAAGTGATACTGGAAATTTT
>CAYOFJ010000143.1:0-5493 GCA_964403065.1 uncultured Halanaerobiaceae bacterium
TTTAAAATAGGAGATGTAATTTATGATAATAGGACATGGTATTGATATTATAGATGTTGAAAGGGTGGATAATCTTTTACAGCGGTTTTCTCAGAGATTCACTCAACGTATATATACTTTAGAAGAAAGAAATTATTGTTTCAGTCAACCCCGTCCAGTTGAAAGCTTTGCAGCTCGTCTGGCTGGCAAAGAAGCAGTTTATAAGACTATGTCTTCCCACTTGAAAGTTTTAAGGTGGCGAGAAATAAATATAGTTTGTGGAAAAGAAGGAAGGCCTCAAATTAAATTGCGGAAAAGAACTGCAGATGTAGCAGATAAAATAGGTATAAAAAATTGGCATATTAGCTTAAGCCACGAAAGAAAATTCTCTATTGCTTCTGTTATTGCTGAAGGGGGTTTAGATATCAAATGATTTTATTAACAGCCGATGAAATGCAAAAGGTTGATGAAAAAGCTATAGATCTGGGGATGCCTGAATTAATTTTAATGGAAACTGCCGGTCGTTCAGTGGCGGCACGAGCTTATTCTCGCTGGCAGGATATGATAGAAGGTGAAATAGTAATTTTGGTCGGAGGTGGGAATAATGGTGGTGATGGTCTGGTAGCCGCGCGTTATTTAAATAGCTGGGGAGCAGCAGTAAGGGTTATTATGCTTAAATCACCTTCTGAATTAAGTGGAGTTAATAAACAAAATTATCGCATGTGTGAACTCAACAATGTCAATTTTACATATTTAGAAGAACAGAATGAGGACCGGCCGGAAAAAATTATTGCTAATTCCGGTTTGATTATTGATGCTATTTTGGGGACAGGTTTAACAGGAGATGTTAGAGGAAAAGCAGTTGATATAATACAGATGGCAAATGGTGCTAATTCTCCAATTTTAGCAGTTGATATTCCCAGCGGTATAAATGCTACAACAGGAGAAGTGCTGGGAACAGCCATAAAAGCTGATTTAACAGTAACAATGCAGAATGCTAAAATTGGGCATGAACTGTATCCAGGGCGTTTTTACCGTGGAGAATTAATGATCACAGATCTGGGGTTTCCGGCAGAAGCCTATAAAGAGATCAACCCCGGACATTTCCGTCTAACCGATAGAGAAGCCTTGCAGCTGTTGCCAGAAAGGTCTGAAACCGGCCACAAAGGTACATTTGGTCGGGTTTTGGTTATAGCTGGCTCAAAAGAAATGCCCGGGGCTGCTATTTTGACGGCAGTGTCCTGTATGAAGGCCGGGGCGGGACTGGTACAGCTGGCAGTACCAGAAGAAATAACTTCTTCCATAAGCAGCAAAGCACCTGAAATTGTTTTGCTGCCTTTAGAGGCTGATGATGGACAGCTGGGGCCAGATAATCTGCCAGAATTAAAAAATGCTGCTGATAAAGCTGATATTATTGCAGTAGGACCGGGATTAGGCCAGGGGGAAGCGGTGCAAAAGTTAATGGAGGGTCTGATGAATGAATCTTCCCTTCCTATGATTATTGATGCTGACGGAATAAATAATCTGCCGGATCTGGAAAAGGTGCAAAATTATTCTCAGGAATTGATTTTAACTCCTCATCCCGGGGAAATGGGACGTATACTGGATAAAACTGCTTCTGAAATTGTTGATAATAGGGTCCAGATTGCTCGTGATTTTGCCCGGGAGAAGGGAGTAGTTCTGGTGCTTAAAGGTGCCGATACGCTGACTGCTTTGCCTGCAGGGGAAATATTCGTTAATCCTACCGGTAATGAAGGAATGGGAACTGCGGGCAGTGGTGATGTACTTACAGGTCTGGCAGCTGGACTTTGGGCCCAGAATCTTAGTGGAGAAAAAGCAGCCTGTCTTGCCAATTATCTTCATGGTAGAGCGGGAGATTTAGCTAAGGAAGATAAAAGTGGTTATGCCTTAACCTCAGGAGATTTACTGGAATATCTGGGAAGAGCGTTTAATTCATTATTTAAAGATGAATAATATAGTAAGGAGATAAAAGAAAATGATTTTATCTGATAAGACTTTGAAGAAATTATTGAAAGCAGAGAAATTAAAGATAGAACCCTGTGATGATGAACAAATTCAGCCAGCTTCTGTTGATCTGCGTCTGGGAAGAAATTTCTTAAAGCTGGATGAGAATTTAATGGAAGCCATGAATTTGCGGGAAAAACCTGAGTATACTGAACTTGAACGAGAAGAAATTGTTATCCCACCACATTCTTTTCTTTTGGCCAGCACCAGAGAAAAAATATCACTTTCTGATAATTTAACTGCTTTTGTGGAAGGCAGAAGCTCAATAGGTCGTATGGGATTATTTATACAGAATGCAGGATGGGTTGATCCGGGTTTTTCAGGACATTTAACCTTAGAACTTTACAATGCCAATCGTCTTCCTATTAATCTTGAAGCGGGAAGAAGAATATGTCAGCTGGTTTTCGCCCGCATGGATGAAAAAGCATCTAACGCTTATGCGGGGAAATATCAGGGGCAGCAGCAGGCTGTAGGTAGTAAAGCTTATCTGGACAGAGAAAATTTAAATGGTTAGGTATGTTTGCACCTATAATCCTAAATATGTTATACTATAAGTTGTGTTTTGAGTGATTCGCATATAAATAAAAGTAAACATAATGTATATTGAGTAGAATCTAAGAAGCAAGGGGTGATTTTTTATGGTTAAAATAGTTATTTCTAATTTCGAACACAATATTGGTCCTGGAGACATTGTTGGAGCATTTATAAATGAATGTGGAATAAGTAGTGATGATATTGGTAAAATAAATATAAATGATCATAAAGCAGAAGTAGAGCTCGCAGAAGAAGTTGCAGCTACTGTAGTTAAAGAAATGGATAAAAATCAAATTGGTGGTGGGCAGGTAAAAGTAGAACCTGCTCATAAAGAAGATATACTTCCACCTGATCTGGTAGAATATATCAAGGAATTTTCTAATTTAGTTGAACTGGAAAGAGAAGAAGAGATGAAACAACATGAACTGGAAATTAAGCATCTTTCTCCCCGGGAAAGAGAGCAGAAAGGCCGAGCAATACTTCATCTGAAGGGGCGTGATGAAGGAAAAGCCCTGGGAGGAAGATCCATGGTGAAATTTATGCGTCAGCGCCCGGGGGAACAGTTACCAGATACCGAAATTAGCATCGGTGATCTGGTAATGATTAGCAAGAAAAATCCTCTGGCTGATGATAATCCTACCGGTACTGTGGCTGAAATGACTAATTATTCTATCACCGTAGTTTTTGATGAAAAACCTCAGGGTTTTGTTTATGGCAAAAAATTGAGGATGGATCTATATGTAAACGACATAACCTATCAGAGGATGCTGGATGCTCTGGAAGGCTGTGAAAATGTTTCCGGAGATGCACGTCGTCTCCGTGATATAATGCTCTTAAATCGCAGGGAACCTCGGTCTCTATCTGAAAGTATTTCCCTAAAAGACTGGTTTAATGAAGATTTAAATAATTCGCAAAAACAGGCCGTTGAAGATGCCCTTTCCTGTCGTGATTATCATCTAATCCAGGGCCCACCGGGCACTGGTAAAACTATGACTGCTATAGAAATAATTCAACAGGCTGCCAAAAGAGGTGAAAAAGTTCTGGCAACTGCTGATTCCAATGTAGCTGTAGATAATTTAGTAGAAAGATTGGCTGAGACTCCTACTGAAGTTATCAGAGTAGGACATCCGGTTAGAGTCTCGCCGCTTTTGCGAGATCATACTCTGGATTATAAAGTTCTGGAACACGAATCTTATCAAAAAGCTCAAAAGTTGAGGGGAAAAGCTGATAATCTTAAAAATAAACAGGATGATTATATACACCCAAGTGGCAGATACCGGCGGGGAATGAGCAATGAACAAATAAAAGATCTTGCGCAGAAAGATAGAGGTTCACGGGGGGTATCGCCCGACAAAATTAAGGAGATGGCTGAATGGCTGAAAATTCAGGATAAAATAGATAATATATACGATGAAATTCATGAACTGGAGAATAAAGCAGTAAATGATCTGCTGGCTCAGGCAGATGTTATCTGTGCTACAAATTCTACTTCTGGTTCGGAACTTATGGAAGAGAGAGAATTTGATTTAATAGTTGTAGATGAAGCCACACAGGCCACTGAACCTGCCACACTGATACCTTTGCTGAAAGGGAAAAGAGCAATTTTAATTGGAGACCACAAACAGCTCCCGCCTACTGTGAAAAATCAGCAGGCAGCTGATAGAGGACTGGAAAAGTCTTTATTTGAACGCATTATTGAAGAGAAGGGTAAAAAGTTCTGGTCTTTACTGAAAGTTCAGTATCGCATGCATGATGATATTATGGAGTTTTCCAGCCAAAAATTTTATGATGGACAGCTGGATAGCAGTGACACTGTTTCTGATCATACTCTGGCTGATCTGGGAATAGATCCGCATTCAACAGATGATATAACTACCGAAGCATTTAGAAAGCAGTATCCTCTGGTATTTTTTGACACAAAAAACATGAATGCGGCTGAAAAAAGCAGAGCAGATTCACCTTCTTACTTTAATCCTGTAGAGGCTGAGATTGTTTCTGACCTGGCCAGCAAAGCACTTGAACTGGGACTTTCACCTGCCCAAATTGGTGTTATTTCCCCTTATAAAGATCAGATCGATGATCTGGAAAATAAAAATTTACCTGAAGAACTGGAGATTAAAACTGTAGATGGTTTCCAGGGGCGAGAAAAAGAGTTAATTATTCTTTCTTTGGTTCGCAGCAATGGTAAAAATAATATCGGATTTCTAAAAGATTTAAGGCGTTTGAATGTTTCTATCACCCGAGCACGCAGAAAATTAATAATAATTGGTGATAGTGAAACCGTGTGCAGTCATGAACTTTATAATAATTTAAGGCGCTACATCGAGAAAAATGGATTATATTATACAATGTAATAATTGAATATATCATTTGTTAGGTCCGCGCACTATTGACATTTGTGTTTTTCTGTAATATACTTTATATTAAGATAAGAGTGTAACTGTCGGGGAAGGGGCCGGATTTTCTCCTGGATGAGAAATAATATATTATTCGGAGGTAAAGCAATATGGAAGAGTACGATTATATGAGAAATAAGCAGGAGCTTTCGGAGGAAGAAAAGCGCCAGATTGCCAGGCAGATGATTGAAGGATATAAGAAGATGGGGCCATTAAATAGAGAATTAGCCAAAAAGGTAAACGTACAATCCAGAAGTGGGGAAAGGCAGAAATAATCAATTTCTAGCTGATTACGTCCTTTGTTCATTCCAATTTTTTCATCAGGTTATGGGGGGATAAAAGTTGGGGAACCAGGAATGGTATCAAATAAGACTTCCCAGTCAGCTCATGCAGGAGCTGGAAAATTATTTACCTGCCCGAGAAGGAGAAGAATTACAGGACTTTTTCTGTCAGGCTGTAAAAATGTATCTGGCACATTTAAAAAAGGATGAGTTAAAGGAGGAGCTTAAATGCGGCTACCAGGAGATGGGTGATATCAATGAAAAATTGGCCGATGAAG
>CAYOFJ010000144.1:0-5467 GCA_964403065.1 uncultured Halanaerobiaceae bacterium
AGCGGACATCACTGGTCTGTTCTGCCATAGCCAGCCTGGCATCTTCCATTTGAGAAGAAAGCCTCTCATAGGACTGTTCATATCTATCTACTTCTCTTTCTACAGTTTCTTTTTTGCGCTCAAACTGCCAGATCTGTTCTTCCATATTTTCAATTTTTTGCTCAACCTCCTGTTCTCGGCTATTATAATAATCAATTTCCGATTTTAAATCAGCAATTTCGATCTCTAACTTAGCCAGTTCATTCTTTAAATCTATATAATTTTCCTGTTCATAATCGTATATCTTCTGATAGTGCTCTACATCCTCTTCTAATAAAGGAACTACCTCCTCACCATAATCGGCAATAGCTTCTCGCAAATTCAAATCATTTTCACTGATCTCTCCGGCAAATGTTGACCTCAGTTCAATTTCAGTATCAGCTCTATCCTGGCGTAGTGAGCGATAAACAGAATTCATGATTTCCTCTTCCAGAACTACATCAGATAGGAGGTTCAATTCTTCCGGAGAAAAGAATTTATCCCAGAGAACATCTTCGCTAAAACTCCTTTTTAAACTGTATTTTTCTGGCTCCTCAGCCATGACCGATTCAATTTCCTGCAGTTCCAGATTTAATTTCTCCTGTCTGGCAGAAGCCAATTTCTGATGAGAATCCAGAAGATCTTCTACCACCCAATAATTATTCTCCGTCATTTCCTCGGAAAATAGATAACTATAAATCTCTCCCTGCCAGACTCCATCAATTTCACGCTCATCCACCTGGGCCATTTTATTTTGTTTTCTTGCTTCTTTAACTCCCAATTCTTCCTGCAAAAATAACAGCTTGCTTTCTATGCCCCGTAAATTCTCACGAAAAACTTCTTTTTGATCTGACAGACGTTCCAGCCTGGCTTCTATTTTTAAATCCTGTAATTTCTCCTGAGCCTCTTCCAGATTTGTCTCAGTCTCCTCAAACCTTCTTTTTGTCACATCAAAAATTTCCTCGATCTCTCCGCGTCTGACATCGAGTGTGTCCTGTTTAAATAATTCCGCCCAGGCATTGGCGATATCACTGGTTTCTTCCGGATTAGTCCCGGTGACCTCCATACGCATAATAAAACTCTCTTCTTCTTCTGCAACATCATCGTCCTCCATAATCTGCAGCTCCATTCTATCGTCGATATCAGATGGATGAAGAAGTTCTTCTCCATCTTTCTGCAGCTCCAGTTTTTCTATTATACGCCCCAGTATATCATCCGATTTAGCCAAATTGGCATATGTGCTTTTGCCCATACGGGAAACTTCTAGCTCCGTATAACGCGGAGGCATTATCAGGACATCTGATATTGCCCTGTGTTTAACCTCAGTGGTGGTTATCGTAAATATATAGGCTCCTACAGCGGCTATAACTATCAGAGCTCCTATAAACCATTTCTTCCGCCATAAAAGCATTATATATTCTCGCAGATCAATCTCCAATTCTTCATAATTTTCCTGCTGGTAATCCTTTGGATTCTGATTTTCGTCCACACTTCCGCCTCCTCAATTAATATAAAATTTTTAGATGATTTAATCCCTTTAAAAAGCAGCGGGCAGCAGCGGGCAAATTTTAAACACCATCTTCCCCCTGCCGCCCCGAAATTTCTGTCGGGTAGTTTTATTTAATTTATTAAAATCACTTTATCATTCCACTGTCACACTCTTGGCCAGATTGCGAGGTTTGTCGATGGAACAATCCAGCTCTTTGGCCGCATAATAGGCAGAAAGCTGTAGAGGTATAGCGGTCATTACTCCCGCCCAGAGCTCATTGCTCACCGGCAGCTCTATCAACTCATAAAATTCATCGCTCTGCCTGTTCTCCATCACCTGGCTGGAAGCTACGGCAATAATTCTTCCCCCGCGGGCTTTTACCTCTTCCACATTGCTGATGGTTTTGCGGGCCAATTCTTTGCGGGTCATAATTGCAAAAACGGGCACCCCCTCTTCCACCAGAGCCAGCGTGCCGTGTTTAAGCTCTCCGGCCGGATAGGACTCGGCATGAATATAGGAAATTTCCTTGAGTTTTAGTGCTCCCTCTAAAGCCAGGCTGTAATCCAGATTGCGTCCGATGAAAAAGATGCTGTTATAGTCGACAATAGTCTTAGCCAGTTTCTTACATTGAGGCTCAGTACGATTTAAAGTTGATTCTATTTTATCGGGCAGTTTCAGAATCTCCCGACGATAATTTGAGAGTTCTTCCCGGGAAAGAGTTCCCCTTAAGTCGGCAAGTTTTAAACCCAGCAGATAAAATCCCAGCAGCATAGCAAGATAGGCTTTAGTAGAAGCTACAGCTATCTCCGGTCCGGCTTTTATATCAACCACAGCATCGGACTCCCGGGCAATGCTGCTGCTGACAGTATTGGTTAGAGCCAGAATTTTAGCTCCCTCTTGCTTGGCTGTCTCCAGGGCAGCAAGCGTATCGGCAGTTTCCCCTGACTGACTGACAACTATGACCAGAGTATTTTCATCTATAAAATTCTGCTTATATCTAAGCTCAGAAGCTATCTCCACATCTGCAGGTAGTTGTGCCAGTTCTTCGATGATATGTCTGCCCACCTGACCGGAATAATAAGCTGTTCCGCAGGCTGTGATCATAACTTTTTCAAAGTCCTTCTGCCATATATCTTCCAGTTCAGGCAGTTTAACCTCTTCCTGTTTTAAGCGGTCACTCAAAAAGCGGCGGGCAACAGTAGGCTGTTCGTGAATTTCTTTCAGCATAAAGTGCTCATATCCCTGTTTTTCCACCATCTCAGCATCCCAATCAGCATGGAAAAATCTTTCTTCCGCTGACTTTCCATCCCCGGGATAAATATTTATATCTTTTTGATCAATAACCGCCATATCTCCATCTTCCAGCACATAAAAATCTTTGGTATATTCCAGCAGAGCGGGAATATCCGAGGCTAGAAAATTGGCCTCATCTCCCTCTCCTATTACCAGAGGACTGTCCTGACGCAGAGCATAAATACCACCATCATCTTCACGATCCATCAGCGCCATTGCATAGGAACCCTCTATTTTTTCCCGTATAGATCTCAAAGCTGCTATAATGTCATGGTCATATTCCTCTTCCAGCAGATGGGCAAGAACTTCAGTATCCGTATCCGAGTCAAATCTATGTCCTCTTTCGATCAAATCATTTTTTAGTTCCTGATAGTTCTCTATAATTCCATTATGAACCAGAGCAAAACGATTTTCACAGCCCTGATGGGGATGAGCATTGCTGTCAGCAGGAACTCCATGAGTGGCCCATCGGGTATGACCAATTCCTATCTGACCATCCGTATTTTCCTCTTTCAGACATGATTCTAGCTCCTCCAGACTGCCTTTACATTTTATCACATTAACACAGTCATCCCCCATAGTTGCTATCCCGGCTGAATCATAACCACGATATTCCAGCCTCTTCAAACCTGCCAGCAAAAAATCATCCGCCTGCTCCTTACCGGCATAACCTACTATTCCACACATATTATATTTTACCTCCAGTTTATATATGATCAGCTTAATTTTTTTATTAAGTATATCTAATCTTCTCAGATGGGCTTTAAGACTAAAAAATTACTTTTGTACTTTTGAGCTGCTTTTATATCTTCACCCCTGCTTTTTCCTCTGTGCCCGCAGTTACCTGCAGGTTTTTAGGAAAGAAGCTCAGGACCGGGCAGCCCGGGAGCATCCGCCGACAAATTCGATGAACTCCCTCCTCGTCATCCTGGCTATTTTGCGAAGGTGTTTTAAATTAAATCTCAAATAAAATTTTGCAGCCAGGAGCGGGCGCTGTAATTACAAGTTATTAACCAGGCTAATATTTTGCAGAACATTCATTTCCAATTCATTGAATGAAAAGCCATACCTTGACTCATAATAACCAAATTCCTTTTATTCACCTCCTTTCTGTTTAATATTCTAATTAAATCGCCAGTGATCCTAAAAATTAATTCGGCACTCCAACACCATGATACTCCAGCCCGTGTCTTTCCACCTCTTCCGGACGATAAACATTGCGAAAATCGAAAAATATCGGTTCGGCCAACAGTTCTTCAGCCCTTTCCAGGTCCAGTCGACGAAACTGATTCCATTCTGTAAGCAGAACCAGGGCATCAGACTCCTTCATCACATCATATTCATTGGCACAATATAAAATATCTTTTTCTATCTCCTGCAGGCATTTACTGGCTTCTTCCATAGCTTCCGGGTCAAAAGCCTGAATACAGGCTCCCCTGTCAACCAGTTCAGGCAGAATTGTCAGGGCCGGAGATTCCCTCATATCATCGGTCTCCGGTTTAAAACTCAACCCCAAAAATCCCAGAGTTTTCTCAGCAAGATCTTCTCCCATCCGGGAAGTTATCTTTTCCACCATGTAGTGCTTCTGGTTTTTATTGGCTTTAATGCCAGCAGATACAACCTCCATATTTACCCCTTCATCTTCGGCCATATTTACCAAAGCTTTAGTGTCCTTAGGAAAACAGCTACCACCGTAGCCGGGACCAGCCCGGAGAAATTTATCTCCTATTCGGTTGTCCAGCCCCATGGCTTTAGCAACAGTCTGCACATCAGCATTTACACTATCACAGAGTTGTGACATCTCATTTATAAAAGAAATCTTAGTGGCGAGAAAGGCATTGGAAGCATATTTGATAGTTTCAGCTGTTTGCGGATTGGTAAAAACAAAGGGAACATCATCTACATATAGAGGTCTAAATACTTCTGTAAGAATTTCCTGGGCCTGCTCACTTTTAGTGCCTATTACCACTCTATCCGGATGGGTGAAATCATGTACCGCTTTGCCCTCTCTTAAAAATTCAGGATTGCTGACAATATCAAAGTCATAATCCACACCGCGCTCATCAAGTTCCCCCTGAATAACCTTATCAATTCTTTCTGCGGTACCAATCGGTACAGTAGATTTGTTGACTACCACTCGATAACCATCCATCTCCTGACCTATTTCTTCTGCCACTTTCAGCACATTATCAATATCAGCACAGCCATCATCATCCGGCGGAGTACCCACCGCAATAAAAATAACTTCACTTTCCCTGATAGCCTGAGCAGTATCTGTGGTAAAATTGATACGACCATCCTCCAAATTTTTATGTAAAAGTTCCTTAAGCCCCTGTTCATATATAGGAACTTCACCGCGGTTTAATTTTTCAATTTTTTCTTCATTTACATCCACATTTATAATGGTATTGCCAAAATCAGCAAGACAAACACCTGCCACCAAACCTACATAACCCGTTCCCATAATACTTATTTTATTTTTATACATTATGCCCCCCCTTTTTATTTTTTAAATTCTGGCGTTTTGTAAACTTTAAGTTATTACAATAAATTATATTTAAAAACTGCATGGGATTAAAAAATAAACTTTTTAGGTTCTTCTCCAGAACCGCTGGTGAAATTGCTATATATGCTGGATTGCCAGGACTACTTATACCTTTAATTGCC
>CAYOFJ010000145.1:0-5423 GCA_964403065.1 uncultured Halanaerobiaceae bacterium
TGAAACAAGATATGGAAAGTCCCCATCCCATGGATAGATTGTTATGTGGGGATGTTGGTTATGGTAAAACAGAAGTTGCTATAAGGGCAGCATTTAAGGCGGCTGTGGACGGTAAACAAACTGCTGTGCTTGTACCAACGACCATACTGGCTCAGCAGCATTATAATACTTTTCAGGAAAGAATTGATGAATTTCCTATTAATATCGCTATGCTTTCACGTTTTAGAACTGATTCTGAACAGAGAATTATAAAGGAAAAATTGGAAAAAGGGCGAATAGATATAATAATTGGTACTCACCGTCTTCTTTCCGAAGATATTGAATTTAATGATCTGGGTTTATTGGTTATAGATGAAGAACAACGATTTGGAGTTTCCCACAAAGAAAAGTTAAAAGATATGAAGAAAAATATAGATGTGTTGACAATGACTGCTACCCCCATACCCCGGACACTTCATATGGCTCTTACAGGTGTGCGAGATATGAGTATCATTGAAACTCCTCCAGAAAATAGATATCCTATTCGTACTTATATTAAAGAACATGATGAAAATCTTATTAGAGATGCAGTCAGGAGAGAATTAGCCAGGAATGGGCAGGTATATTTTGTGCACAACAGAATAAAAGATATAGAAAAACAGGCCAAAATAGTGCAGGAACAGGTGCCAGAAGCCCGCATTGCCATTGCACATGGGCGAATTCAGGAAAACCATCTGGAAAAAATCATGATGGACTTTTATAATCATGAATATGATGTACTGGTTTGTACAACGATAATCGAAAATGGTCTGGATATTTCCAATGTAAATTCTATCATCATCAATAGAGCTGATAAAATGGGGTTAGCTCAGCTATATCAATTGCGTGGTAGAGTGGGTAGAACGGACAAAATTGCTTATGCTTATCTGCTCTACGATGACGATAAAGTACTTTCCGAAGAGGCTGAAAAACGTCTTAGGGCTATAAGAGAGTTTACTGATCTGGGCTCGGGTTTTAAAATTGCCATGCGTGATATGGAAATCAGAGGAGCAGGAAATTTATTGGGTGCTGAACAATCTGGTCATATAGCCAGTATAGGTTATTCTCTTTATTGCAAGCTTTTGGAAAGAGCGGTTGATGAGCTTAAAAATGATGAGAAAGAAGAGCAGGTAGATGTTGAAGTGAATCTGGAGCTTGATGCTTTTATTCCCGATGATTATATTGGAAGTTCTTCGCAAAAAGTTGATATTTATAAAAGAATGATGAAAGCACAATCTGAGGAAAAGATAGCTGAAATAGGTGCTGAGCTTGAAGATAGATTTGGTTCGCTTCCGGCTGAGGTGGAAAATTTATTGACGATCAGCAGGATAAAAATGAGAGCCGCTTTTCTTAATATCAATCTTATTCAGGAAAAATCTAAAGAAATAGAATGTAATTTTGTTGAGCAGGCAAAGATAGATAGTAAAGCCGTGATGAAATTGGCCAAAAAACACCCCCGTAAAATAAAGATAAAATCGGGACGTGATCCTCGTTTAATAATAAAAAAGAGTGGTGAACGTAGAGATAATTTGCGAAGAATAATCCAAATTTTAGACGATTTTTTGGAATTTCAGAAATCGGGAGAGGTATTAAAGCAGGAAAAAGCTGGTGATAGTAGTGGCTGAAAAATTTAAGGCCCGATCTTTCGTTAAAGGGGCGGCAATTTTAAGTGCTGCCGGAATTGCTTCTAGAATGATGGGATTGGGATATAGAGTTATATTGACCCGAATGATTGGGGCAGAGGGCATGGGAATTTATCAGATGGCTTACCCCCTTTATACTATTATGCTGGTAGTATCCAGATCAGGTATTCCGGTTACTATGGCTAAAATGATTGCTGATAGAATGGCGCGGGAAGAAAACAAAGATGCCTACAGGGTTTTTACCATCGCTCGGGTAATGAGTGTAATTATTGGCTTAATTTTCACATTAGCCATGATCCTTATGGCTGGTCCTTTAATCAGGATATTAAGTTTAGATCCTCGCGCTTATTATGCACTTCTGGCGATAGCTCCGGCGGTATTTATTGTTTCAATCATGGCAACTTTCCGCGGGTTTTTTCAGGGGCTTCAGGATATGAGGCCTACCGCTTTTTCTCAGATGCTTGAACAATTTATCAGAATGATAACAATGATTGGGCTGGCTTATTATTTGCTTCCCCTGGGGCTGGAATTTGCTGCTGCCGGTGCTTCTTTTGGTGCAGTTACGGGTGCTCTGGCCGGTCTGCTTCTTCTCTTTTTTATATATTTTAGGCGTCGGAAGGAGATCTTTTCTTTTTTCGTTGAAGCTGAAGAGGAAGTTGAGCGTTATAGAGTTAAGAACATAATTAGTGAATTTGCCCGTCTGGGTATACCTATTACATTTGGTGCTTTAGTCCGTCCTCTTATGAGTTTTGTAGATTGGATTTTTGTTCCCCAGCGCCTGCAAACAGCAGGATTTGTCATGGAGGAGGCCACAACTGCTTATGGTTTGTTGACAAATGTAGCCATGCCTCTGGTTAATTTTCCCGCTATAATTACTGTATCTATGGCTGCCAGTTTGGTCCCGGCTATTTCTGAAGCTCATGCTGTTGAAAATAAAAAGTTAATTGGCAATCGTGCTCATACTGCTATTCGTTTTACTATTTTACTTGGCCTGCCTTCTGCTGTGGGTTTGATTGTGCTTGCTCAACCCCTTTCGGCAGTTATATTTTCTGAGCCGGAGGCAGCAAGTATTTTAAGGTTACTATCCTGGGGTGTAATTTTTATAACATTGCAGCAGACAACTTCTGCGATATTACAGGGGATCGGTAGAACCGAGATACCTGCTCGCAATTTGGCAGTCGGTGCTGTGGTTAATGCCGGGTTAAATTTTTGGCTCACGGGGATCCCTCAGTTAAATATTCACGGTGCTGCCACGGCCACGGTGCTGGGTTTTATAACAGCGGCGCTATTAAATTTTATTTCCGTATATAGACGCCTGGAAAAATTACCACCACTTCGTTATGACCTGGTAAAACCTATTTTTTCTGCTGCTTTCATGGGGGTTTTGGTTTTTGGATTTCATAGATTAATGACTAATCTTTTGGCTGGATTATTACCACTGGCAGAATTATTATTTTTAATTTTATCTGTGTCAGTAGGTGTGTTAATTTATATTATATTTATGTTATTAAATGGAGGTATTCTGTATAAAGATTTGCTGTTGATTCCAAAAGTAGGTACAAAACTGGCTGATCATCTGGCAGAGAGGGGTGTAATTGATGGAAAATAATGTTGAAAAAACTGACTATAATTTAGAAATGAAAGAATTATTAGAGATCATGTCTATTTTAAGGGGAGACAGGGGATGTCCCTGGGATAAAGAACAAAACCTTGAATCCCTGCGTCCCTATGTCTTAGAAGAGGCTTATGAAGTTGTTGAAGCTATAGATTTAATGGATATGGATATGTTGAAGGAAGAACTTGGTGATCTGTTATTACAGGTTGTGTTTCAAACCCAAATAGCTAAAGAAAAAGAAGAATTTGATTTTGCAGGGGTAGTTAATGATTTGAAAGAAAAACTAATTAGAAGGCATCCCCATGTATTTGCTGAAGAGAAAGCTGATACTCCGGCTGAAGTAAAAGAAACCTGGGAACAGGTAAAAGCCAGTGAGGTTAAAAGCGGGGGCCAAAGTGACAGGAAAGCAGGTGAATCCTCGGATGATAAAGCTTCTATTTTATCTGACTTAACCAAAAGTAAATCGGCTTTACATCAAGCTTATGAAGTACAAGAAAGAGCTGCAGAAGTGGGCTTTGATTGGAAGGAAATTGAGCCGGTGCTGGAAAAAATAGAAGAAGAAATTGGGGAATTAAGAGAAGCTATTGAAGAGGATTTTTCCCCGCATAAAATTGAAAATGAACTTGGAGATAGTCTTTTTGCTCTGGTTAATTTGTCCAGATTTCTTTCACTGGATCCTGAGCTGGCCTTGCTCAGCTGTGTACATAGATTTAAAGAGCGTTTTAATTACATTGAAAAGCAGGCTGAGGCCCATAAATACAATATTGATGAAATTTCGTTGAAAAAACTAGATTCCTGGTGGGAAGAAGCAAAATCATCAAAAGGTGAGGCGGAAAGATGAAAAATAAATTTCAACCCAGTAATTTATGGATGATAATATTTTTTGTAATATTTGTTTTCTCTTCATTTGTTTTATTTTCTAATAATCAGGTTGGAGCTCTTGATATACCTGTGCCTTCTGCTATTTTGGTTGAAGCAGAGACTGGAAAAGTACTTTTTGAAAAAAAACCTAATGTTGAGAGATCCCCGGCCAGTATTACTAAAATTATGACTTTGCTTTTGGGCATGGAAGCTTTGGAAGAAGAGAGAATTAATCTTGATGATCGGGTGACAGTTAGTGATTATGCTTCCTCCATGGGAGGCTCACAAATTTTTCTTGGCCAGGGTGATATTGTGAGTGTAGAGGAATTGTTCAAAGCGATCGCTGTAGCTTCGGCCAATGATGCCAGTGTAGCTCTGGCTGAAGCTGTTGCTGGTAGCGCTGATGTTTTTATTAACCAGATGAATTCCAGGGCACAGGAGCTAAGTATGTCTGAAACTAATTTTTCGAACGTTAATGGATTGCCACAGGAGGATCAGTATACTACTGCCAGAGATATCGTGAAAATGTCCCGCGAGTTAATTAAATATCCTGAAATTTTGGAGTGGAGTCAAATATGGACTGATTCAATTGAACTCAAAGACCGTAAAGCAATGCTGGTAAATACTAATAAATTGATTCTCTCCTATCCAGAACTGGATGGTCTAAAAACTGGTTACACTAGAGAAGCTGGATTTAACCTGGTAGCAACAGCTGAAAGAGATGAAATGAGATTGATCTCTGTGGTGTTAGGTGCAGAAAATGAAAATGAGAGACTTGAAGTTACCGAAGAAATGCTGGATTATGGTTTTGCAAATTACAATCTGGAGAAAATTTTTCCTGAAGGTAAAATTTTTGCGGGATTGGAAATTGATAATTCTTTTCCCCGGGAAGTAGCTGCTAAAATTTCAGAACCACTTTTAGCTGTAACAAAGGTCGGGAAGGAAGAGGCTATAGATTACGAATTAAATTTGAATAAGGACTATGAATTTCCTATAAAACCCGGAGAAAGAATTGGAAAATTACATAGCTTTGTAGAAGATAATAAAGTTCACAGTACAGATATTTTAGCAAAACAAAGAGTGGAAAGAGCCAGCATTATCAGAAGGATATGGTATAAAATCTCAGGTTTATTCAGGTGAATATTTAGACTTTTATTGCTTTTGGCAAGTTGACAATTTTGCTTTACAAAGCTATAACCATCTGCTATAATACTAATCGTGGTATTGGAAATGGCCGGTCAGGGACATTAAGTTTTTGTTTAATATATTTTCAAATATATTTTTAC
>CAYOFJ010000146.1:0-5383 GCA_964403065.1 uncultured Halanaerobiaceae bacterium
TGATCATTTAAATTGTGAACCTGCTTGTCTTCAGGAAAATGCCAGACTGATGGACGCCAAACAGGTGCACCTGTTTGGGACATTTCATAAAATAAATTATATATGTGGGGTAAAAGCTTATATCTAAATTTTATATACTGCCGGTTAATAGACGTAAAAGGCTCGCCAAAAGCCCAGGGCTCCTGAGACCTGGAACCAATACAGGTATGATTGCGAAAAAAGGGCATCAAAGATCCTAGCTGAGTCCAGCGCACGAGTAGTTCACCCCGACAATCATCAGAAAATCCACCCACATCACTACCGCAAAATCCTGCACCACTTAAGCCCATATTAGCCAGCATGGGAACATTCATCTCCAGATGCTGCCAGAAACTGCGGTTATCCCCGGTCCAAACAGCAGCATACCTCTGTATGCCGGCAAAACCAGCTCTGCTTAATACAAAAGGCCTTTCCTCCCGATATTTTTTTATTGCTTTATTGGTCGCTTCAGCTTCATGCAGAGCATATAAGTTATGAAATCGTCTATGAGTACCCGAATCACCATCATTTTTATGAATAATTTCATCAGGTATTGTCAGCCGCTCATTAAAATCAGCCGGCTCATTCATATCATTCCAGATTCCCCTTATTCCCAGGTCAAAATAATCCTTATGAAGCTGCTGCCACCAGTTCTTCACTTCTGTTTCCGTAAAATCGGGAAAAACACTATCCCCGGGCCAGACTTCCCCCGTATAAATTTCTCCGGTTAGGAATTTACAGAAATAATCATTTTCAACCCCTTCCTGGTACACTTTATATTCGGGGTCTTCTTTTACCCCGGGATCGATAATTGTGATCAAATTAATTCCTTTATCCTGCAGATTTTCAGCCAGACCGGCAGGGTTGGAAAAACGTTGTTCATCCCAGGTGAAAACTCTAAAATCGTCCATATAATGGATGTCAAGATGGATCGCATCACAGGGTATATTTTCTTTTCTCATCCTTTCGGCAATATTTTTAACTTCAGTATCAGGATAATAACTGTATCTTGATTGATGATAACCAAGTGACCAGAGGGGAGGAAGCGGGTTTCGCCCTGTTAACCAGGTATGCTGTTCTACAACATCGCTGATTTCGGGGCCACCATAAAAATAATAGTCCAGTTTCCCGCCTTCAGCTGTGTAAATTAATTGTTCTGATTGAGTTTTCCCCACATCAAAATGGCTGCGATAACTATTGTCAAAATAAATACCATAACTTTTATCAGGTGTAAAACCTATATAATAAGGTATCGATACATAAAGAGGATCAGTAGAAGGAACATGCGGACTGGCTTCATCAGTGTTCCACATTGTGTAAGTTTTCCCTCTTTTATCGAGATATCCAGTTTTTTCCCCCAGACCATATATATGTTCATCCGCTCTTAGCTCTTTGTGACATCTGATTTCTTTTCCTCGTTTTCCCAGGGCAGAACCAGGAATATCAGCATGTATTAATTCCTCGTTCTGGTCATAAAACAGTATCTGAAAAGGTGAACTCATTACTTTCACCTGTAAAGAAGGGCCAATCAGTTCCAAACTATCTTCATTCTCACTATATTTCACATCTATATCCTGTTTTTCACCTGCTACCGCCGGGGTTGAACTTTTAGCAAAATTATTCTTTTTGTCTGCAACCACCCTTATTATATCCGGACGCTGCCAGATTATTTCCATTATAAACTCAGAAAAAATAACCCTGCCGCCCCCGGCAATTTTTTCGAATTCATCTACCTTATATAGATAATCAAAAGAATTTTTTGAGCTTTCCTTCCCCTCCTGAAACTCTTGACTATTCATCTATTACTTCCTCCTTTAAACTAAATAACTGGCTATATTAGCATTGTCACTCTCAACCGGCTCGATGATATTATCTCTAGCAGACATAATCACCGTTACACCTGGGCCATGTCCCATCTTTATACAGTCACTATGAGCAACTATCCCTATACTACCGGCATCACTCCGATACTCTCTGCCATAAGTATTATCACAATTTTCCAGATAAATTATATCGCCTAAATCTAATTCTGTCAGGCCATATTCCTCCAGTTCTTCTTTATCACCGGTGGTAATATCATAATCTCCCAGAGCAGCACTGGCAGAACCAATGCCTGACCCCATTAAATGTCCGGGTACTTCTGCTGCTACCGGAACTTCCAATTTATTGTCCTGCTCCTTTATTCCCAGTTTTTCAAAAAGTTCTGGATCTATGTTAAAAATACTAACTTCAGGAAAGTCTTCCAGTTCCAATCCCTGGCCAAAGGCTTTCACTAAAATATCATCTCCGATTTTCATGTCAGACATTACCTCTGGCTCAAAATCAATTAAAACATGATAAATTCCTCCATGTAAACCAGTGACATAACCAGTTTCTCCTTCAGCATCTCCACTTACAACCCTTGCTTCATTACCTATACAGGCCAGCAGCCCCAGTCCTAAATTGTCCCGTTTGGAACTACCATTGCCATCAATTTTAATACTTACACCTGGTTCAATGTGATCTCCCACCCAGCCAAAAGCCGGATCACCAACTCTGACATTATAAGTTATCCCACCAGTTCCGGGTATTGTATGACCTTTACCGTCTCGATCAAGTCGATAAGGACTCCTGCCACTTCTGGGATGAGAGATACTGCCCTGTACTGATTGAGTTACGATCTTATCTTTATTTGTTTGCATTTTTCCACCTCACTATGTTTTGTTTGTTGTATTTTTTACTTCTTTCATATCAGCTGATTGAATATATTTTTAGCCCATCTCTATAATAATTTACTCACTGAAAAATTTACTTCACAGGAAAACTTACTGTTTTTGAGGTTATTTTTCGGCCAAAAATTTCCAGTATCAAACAGCCTCAAATCAGGAACTATAAAAATCATAACCCTCAAAATTGGAACTATCGACTAAAAGTTCAATTATAGCCTGCAGACGCTGGCAGTCATATTCATCAAAGCGGGCCAGATTGGGGCTGTCAAGATCCAGCACCCCAATTATATCATCATCCAGCCAGATAGGAATCACAAGTTCTGAGCGCGAAGCTGGGTCACAGGCAATATGCCCCGGAAAATCATGAACATCAGGCACTATAATGGCTTCTTTCTCCTTCACGGCCGTACCACATACCCCGTTTCCGGGAGCAATTCTTACACAGGCTGACTTGCCCTGAAAAGGCCCCAGCACTAAATCCCCCGGGGATTGCCGCAAATAAAAACCAGACCAGTTTAAATCTGGCACCTGTTGATAAATCACCGCCGATACATTGGCCATATTAGCCAGCCAATCATCCTCATCCTGCAGCAGTCCCTTTATTTTATTTTCGACCTCATTATAAATTTCCTGCTTGTAATTGTAATTTCCTTCATTATGTTCATTTTCTTTTTCCATTTATTACTCACCTCCTGTATAATCATAAAATATACAATCTGGTATTTAACCATAAGAGTTGCCAGAGAAAATTTTCTGTAAACAGGGCCTTATAACTGCCAGTGTAAAAATATTAACAGAAATTATAAAGGAATTTATCAATATAAAAAGAATAATGATAATAGGAAGGAGGTATATTCATGAGCTCTGATAAAAAGTCAGTCGAGAAAAAATTTGACAGAGAACAACTACAAAAAGACCTCCACAATTATACTGAAGACTTTGTGCTGGACAAAATGGAAGAACTCATTTTAGAAAGTGACGATTTTGAAGATGTCTGTACCTGTCGAAATTGTTTGCTGGATATTGCTTCCTATACTCTCAATAGAATACCAGCTAAATATATTGCCAGTCCTAAAGGTAGTTTACATGCCAAATTGATTGAATTCGAACATCAGGTTAATGTTGATATAGTTTCCGTTCTCACTAAGGCAATTCGCATTGTTTCCAAAAATCCAAGACATGATAATGAAGACTAAACCTCATAATAGTTAAGAAAAAGCCATCTGTTCTGTAAACTCTTCCTGAAATTTCATGGAAGTAGAAAGTTCCAGATATTTAGTTTTTGCTCTGAGCTCTCTGGCTTTTTTTCTGAGATTCTTATTAAGCATCATCATTCTAGCTCCCGCACCTGCTCCATTACCGGCCTGATTTATTCTATCTGACAGAACCGGGGGAATCATTCCTATTTCACAGGCATGTTCTTTATCAAGATAATTGGCAAAGCCGCCCACTAAATAAACATTGGTCAAACTTTCAGTCTTGATATCTGCTTCCTGGATCAATATTTCTATACCGGCTCTAATAGCACCTTTAGCAAGCTGGAGCTGTCTAACATCTTTCTGGCTGAAAAATATTGGCCTCCCTACATTCGTTTCTTCCTGCGAAAATAATTTTATTTGACCAACATCATCAATCCGTGTGTATTTATTTGCCCAAAATGAGGGCATTTTATCAGCATCAGCAAAAGCACCCGACTCATTTATTACCCCGATTTGCAAAAGCCCCGCTACTAAATCCAGCAAACCTGAGCCACATATTCCCCGGGGCTTTTCTGAAGCAATAGTGCTATAGCTAAATTCATCTTCTGCAATCTCAAAACTATCAACAGCTCCCGGAAGGGCAGCCATTCCCTCTTTTATATTTCCGCCCTCAAAAGAAGGCCCGGCAGCCACCGAACAGGAATAAATTTTTTCTTTATTACCCAGAGCAACTTCTCCATTGGTGCCTATATCTACCAACAAATTATAATCTTCTTCTCCATCTAAATCGACTGCCAGCATATCAGCAACAATATCTCCTCCAATATATCCCGATATTGCAGGCATAACTACAACTTCACCCTGTTGGAAAATATCCAAACCCACACTTTGTGGGCGCAAATTTAGCTGCTCAGTAAACATAGGAGCAAAGGGGGAATTAGCTATATCTTCACTGCTAACCCCTAAGAAACCATGCAGCATAACTGTATTGCCGGCAAAAACTGCTCTATAAATATCATCCATATCAGCAGCCAAATCCTGCACCATCTCTTTTAAAGTTTCATTGATTTTATCTAAAAGCAGCTGCTGCATTTTTTTCCAGCCCTCTTCTTTTTCCCGGGCTGACTGAATTCTACTGATTACATCTGCACCCAATTCTTTTTGAGGATTATAAAAAGATTCTACAGTAAGCTGACGTCCGGTTTCCAGATCAAGCATATAAATCACAACGGTTGTAGTTCCTATATCAACAGCTATTCCTAAAGCTCTATCAAGTTCATCGGCACTGCCCATTCTCATGACTTTATTTCCCTTGCTCAAAACAACGAGATTTTCTTCCTCACGTCGTTTTTCTAAATCTTTTATTGCCCGATAATTAGCATTTTCAAAATCATACTGCTGCAAAACTCTGGTTAAATAACTACGCTGATCTTCCAGACTGGGCTGTTCCAGTTCAAA
>CAYOFJ010000147.1:0-5364 GCA_964403065.1 uncultured Halanaerobiaceae bacterium
TCCGCTTTTAACTCTTTAGCCCTGGCACTTATAGCCAGTGTCAGTGATTCATTAATCATTTGACCTCTTTCAGATAATTTCATATCTTAATTCCCCCTTCAATTGCTCTCCAAGTTTAAGGTTACTTATGCTATTAATGATATTGCAGGAGGGCACGTGTAAACTAAATTAAACAAAAGCTTTAATAATCCTTTTTGTTTTTCTTTATCAATAGCTGAAGATCTTTCTTTATTTCCCGTGTGTGAGCAAATAAATGTTGTCCTAATTTGTAAAACATGAGGATGCTTCCCATCTTCTTAGCAGAGCATCTCAAAATTATCTATCATCTGTCTATGTACATTTATTATTTTTTATATTAATAATTTAATTAAAATCTTATAATTTTTATCATTATTCTCAATAATATCAATACGACAATTTATCTTGACTAATAAAAGATAAGCTGTTAAAATGATTTACAGCCTAGTAAGTGAAAATATTCATAAACGCTATATTTTGTAAAATTAGACTTTATAAAGGCGGAGTATATCAATTATTAAAGCACCTGAAAAAGCCGATATATAATGTATAGTTATGGCCTTTAAAAAACAAAAAAATCTCAATCAATAAATATATATTATTTTTTTCGCCATTGATGTGAAATATATTACATATATCAAAGATTTAGTTTAAATTTATCTATCATATAAATTACCCGGGGCTGGGAGGGCACAAAAACTTATGAAAGATAATGAAAAAATGAGCAGAAGGAGCTTTCTAAAGCTGGATGGACTAAAAAGTGTTTTTGCCCGGATGACAAAAGCGGATAAATATCTTGTGGGAATAATAATGGCGTTTTCTCTGTCTGGAATATTAACCAAACTTTTTCTAAATAATCAGCTATTTAAGAAATCGAAAGGCTCTGAAGCTCATAAATCTTATAATAAATATGTGCAGATTGAATCAGAGAAAGAAGATTTCAACGTTCCTCTCTCAGAAGAAAAAAATATCCTTGAAATTGAAGGCCCATTAGGTATTAGCAAAGCTAAAATTGAAAATGGGTCGGTGGAAATGCTGGAATCACCATGTCCTCACGGCACCTGTATGCAAATTCCACCCCTGAATAGTCAATATGGAACTATTGCCTGTCTTCCTAACGAGATTATAATTACTTTAGAAGAAAGTTAAAATATTTACTTTAAACATCCTCAAGGAGGGAAGAATATGTTAAAAAAACTAAAAGTTAGCTTGCCTATCCTATTGTTAGCTGTAGCTTTGGCGGTGACTTTAATTGCTCCCGTAGAGGCATCAGACTGGGATGATGGGACATTTGTCGCTACAGCAGTGGGTTATGGCGGTGAACTTGAGCTGGAAGTCGTTATTGCCGATGGAAATATAACTGATATAACGATACTGGAACATGAGGAGACTGAGAGTATAGCTGAAACTCCTTTTGAAAATATTCCAGCCCAGATAATTGAAGAGCAGGATACAGAAAATGTAGATGTCGTTACAGGAGCTACAGAAACTTCTAAAGCCATAATCAGTGCAGTAAACTCAGCACTGGAAAAAGCAGGTGATGAAAAAGTAGATCCGGACACTGAAGAAGCAGATGAGGCTGCTAGAGATGACTTAACTGCTGAATATCGAGAGCCTCCAGCTGAATGGGATGAAGAACAGGATGTGATAGTTGTAGGCGGAGGTTTTGCCGGTCTGGCAGCAGCGCATAGAGCAGAAGTAGAGGGGGCCGACACACTTCTTATCGATAAAATGCCGATACTGGGTGGTAACTCTCATATTAATGGGGGAGTATATGCTTCTTACAAAAGTGAAAAGTTTGATATGCATTCCAAATTAGGTTATGAAGATTCACCGGAGGACCATATACAGGATACAATTGAAGGTGGAGATGAATTGAGTGATCCTGCCCTGGTCAAAAACATGGTCTATGGTGCTCCCTATTTCCTGGATATGATGATAGAAAACGGATTGGAACTGCGAGAGATGTTGACACGTACAGGTGGACACAGCAACGCCAGAACTTTCACCACAGAAAATCAAATTGGCGCTGATATAGTTGAAGTACAAATCGAGCTGGTGGAAGAAGCAGGAGTAGATATTCAAACCGGGTCTAAAATGATCGATTTATATAGAGAGTCTCCACACAGTGGAGAGGTTGTTGGCCTTAAAGTTAGAGATGAAAATACAGGTGAGTATAGAAATCTGCGTGCCCGACAGGGCATAGTACTTGCTACCGGCGGATTTTCCAATGATCTTGAAATGAGGCAGAAACACATTCCCTGGCTACAGGAAGATACACCTTCTACCAATCATGTTGGGGCTACAGGAGAAGGAATTCAAATAGCACAGGAAGTAGGGGCAAATACACTTCATATGTCAGAAATCCAGCTTTATCCTTTTGCCCGCCCTGAAGATGGTGTTCTTGATTCCCATGCTGTAATTCCTTTTAACGGTCCTGGTGATGGCATAGTCTATGTAGATGTGGAAGGAAATCGGTTTGTCAATGAATTAGAAGGCAGGGATGTAAATTCTATGGCTGCCATGGAAAGTGAGGGATTTCCCACCTTTGCCATATTCAATGCTGAAATGTTAGAAAGATTTACCACCAAAGAAGATGTCCAGGAAGGGATAGAAGATGGCCGAATAATGGAGGCCGAGACTCTGGAAGATTTAGCCGCCCAAATTAACGATAGAGCTTATATAGAAGCGGCTACAGGTGAAGAACATGCTGTTGATATGCCAGGAGAATCGCTGGTAGATACCATAGAACAGCATAATCAGTATATTGCTGAAGGGGAAGATCCTGATTTCAATAAAGATATCCCTGAAGATATGGTAAAGATGGAAGAAGGCCCTTATTACGCTATAGCTTATTGGCCTTCAGTACACCATACCATGGGAGGGCTTGATATAAACCCCCATACTCAAGTTCTGGATATTTATGGAGACCCTATACCTTCGCTGTATGCTGCCGGAGAAATTGTGGGAGGCATACACGGCAACAACCGTTTAGGATCCAATGCTATACCCGATGCAGCTGCTCATGGTATTATAGCAGGCTCACAGGCTGTAGGAGCGGAACTTCCTGAATTTGTCCCGGAAGAGAACAGAAATATTACAGATTATTAAATAAAAGATATTAAGAGTCAATGTAAGATAAGAAATACTAAGATGGGGTCGACTATCATCGACCCCATCTTAAGTTTAATTAAAATTTACAAATTTGCCAATCAGGATAATAAGCAAAAAAATCATAAGGGGAGGGGAAGATGATTACTGCATTGAATTTCAGTGCTGCGGTGGAATTAATAATAGGGTGGAATGGGTAGAAATAGACAATTTGAGATAAAAGAACATTAAAAAGAGCAGATATTAAGATATAGCCCGATTTTAATCTAGCCTTTGCTGTAATAATGTGAAAATGCAGCCACAGAAAGCAAAACAGTCAGCCCTATTACTGCTCCCAGCCAGCGGGGAAGATCAAATCTTTCTTCCTCCCCTTTTTCATAAAAAGCTGTGTGGCCATAATTATCGTAGGCTTCAATTTTATCCCACTTCAGGTCTGGGTCAAACTCAATGATTCCTTCCCTATCCGTCCTGCCCTGATGTACCATTTCTTCTTCATTATATATCTTTACGTCTATCTGAACTGCACTGGTGCCATCATCGAAACTCAACTTAACTTCTGCGTCTTTTACTTCCTCAATCAATAATTCGTGCGCTTCAACTGTAAGACTAAAAACTAGCAGGAAGCTTACCAATAAAACGAAGGTGAAATAGCCCATACTATATAAATTGCCTGTGGGCAAGCCAGAAATTTTTATTTTTCTTTTGAAATTATCGATTGCCTGCAGCTTGCTCATTTTGGAATAATTCCTTTCTTTTTTTGAGCAGGGTTACTGTTATAAGGGCGGTTAAAATCCCTTCAGCGATAATTATAGGCACATGTACTGCTGTAAGAGACAACCCCACAAATGCCGGGAATCCTGACATGTATAAAGCCAGAGATGTTCCAATAATTTTCAGCAGAGTTGCCAGAGCAGCACTCAAAAAAGCTTTAATCTTATTATTTGTGTTTTGCAAAAAAGGGATATAATTAAACTTAAAAATATAGTGGGCTGCAAGGGCTGCCAGGGCAAAATTGAAAATATTTACCCCCAGAGTGCTGAAGCCGCCATGACTAAATAAAATTAGCTGCATAATTAAAGCGATAGAAACAGCCAAAACAGCCATAGGTCCCAGCAGGATACCCGCTAATCCTACAAAAGAAAAATGTACCGTGGTAGGTCCTACAGGAATGCTGAGCAATGAGGCTATGAATAAAGCTGCCGTAATAACGCTAATTTTTGGAACTTCGCGAAAAAAGTTTTCTCTTGTTTTGCTGTTTTTTAAACTATATATAATTAAACCTATCGAACCTCCGAAACCAGCAACTGCTATTTCAGCTTCTAATATACCATCAGCAATATGCATAATATCCCTCTTTGTTATTATTATAAATTTCGTGCTACCATATTATTTCTTTATAAAACATATTAATCCTTCTGGATTAGTAAAAATAATTTAATTGCAGGAGATAACTCACCTTTCCAGAAATAAAAAAATAACACGATAAAAAAATATGTGTTATTAAAGGGGAGATATTATGCAGAAGTTACCTATTTCGTTTTCAAAGAAAGGAATTTTTAGCAAGAGTTTAATTTTATTGGCTGCTGCAACTGTTTTCTTGCTTTTTTCGGAGGTGGGTTTAGCTCACTATCTCTGGGTGGAAGCACCTTTACAGGTTGAATCGGGAGATGGTTATGAGTATGAAGTATTTTGGGGACATTTGACTGATGATCCCTCCGCAAGATCAGTGACTGAAGTTAATGTTCACTTACTGGAGAAGCCCGGACTTCTTTCAGAGCTTGATTATCATAACGAAGAAGAATATCTTCAGGGAAAAGTTGAGCCAGAACAATCCGGCATTCAACAGATTTTTGTCGTTAGACCCGCCGATGTTTATCAATTTTCCTTGAACCAATTTACAGCCAAAACTATAAGTATCTGCGGAGAAGCAGATGAAAACAAGAGTATTTCACCGGCAGGGCTGCCGCTGGAGATTAATCTGTTAAACTCACCCAGGGAAATAATAGAAGGGGAAGAATTGATTTTACAGGCAAGCTATCAGGGGAAACCTTTAGCTGAAGCCTCCATTACTATGAGATCTAAGGCCGACCCCGAAGAGGAGGAAGTATTCCTTACAGACCAGGAGGGTAAGGTTGAGGTTATTTATTCTCAAAATGAGCCGGTTTTATTTAACCTCGAGTATACCAGAGAAATTTCCGGAGAAAAAGATGGCTATGAATATGATTATATTAGCCT
>CAYOFJ010000148.1:0-5360 GCA_964403065.1 uncultured Halanaerobiaceae bacterium
TGATGCAGGAAGTCTGGCAGGAGGAACTCTGGTCCGCACTCCCCTGGAAGCACCTACAGGGGAAGTATATGCTGTTGCTCAGGGTTCTGTGGCTATTGGTGGTTTTGGCGATGATCAGGAACACCATCCGACTTCTGCCCGGGTGCCCGGCGGAGCCATCGTAGAAAGAACTATTAACTATCAACTGGATAGAGAAGAATTAACCCTGATTTTAAGAGATGGTAATTTTAGAACTGCCAGTACTATTGTGGATACTATCAATGAGCACTTTTCCGGCATGACCGGGGGCGCGGACATAGCTTATGCGGAAACTGAAAGTAGAGTTGCAGTAGAGGTTCCCCCTAACTTTCAGAATAATATTGTGGAGTTCATCGCAGAGGTTAACGGTCTGCAGGTGCAGCCTACTATGACGGCCCGGGTTGTGGTTAATGAGAGAACAGGAACAGTAGTTAAAGGTCATAATGTAAGAATTTCTACAGTTTCAGTTTCTCATGGAGATTTATCAGTGAGTGTTTCTGCCTTTAATACCGTGGAAGATGAGGAAGCGGATGAGCCTTTTCTGGAACAGCAGCAGGAAATGGAAGTAGAAGATGCTGCTAGAGAAGAAGAAGTTATGGTTATAGAGGGAGGATCCAATATAAATGATTTAGTGGCTGCTTTAAACGCTATTGGGGCGGATTCCAGTGATTTAATTGCAATTTTACGGGAAATCGATGCAGCCGGAGCGCTTCACGCCGAGCTGGAAATACGTTAGGAGGTAAAATATGGACAATTTTTCTCCGGGAGATTTTTCTATAGATTTTAACAGCAGACAGGAGATTATCCAGCAGAGAAGTGAAAATTTACAGGAAGAAATTGCTGAAGCCAGGGAAATAGAAGAAGCGAAAGGTGATACTGATGAAGATATGCAGGAAGCGATCGAGGAATTTGTCAGTATCTTTATTCAACAAATGTTCAGCAGCATGAGAGATACTATTCCTGAAGGTGGACTGCTGGACGGTGGTTACGCCGAGGATGTATTTACTGAAATGATGGATGAAGAAATTAGCGAAATGGGCGCACAGCAGAGTCATTTCAAACAATTAAATGAGACAATATTTCGTCAGCTCAACCAGTAAAATGGCCGGGCTGTAAAATTCTGGCAGTCGGGAGTTTTGGAGAGGATGAAAGAAATGAGAGTAGCAAAGTCTAAAGGGGAAATAGTTCTGGCAAAAATTCGTATACTGTTGATACTTACCGGGCTATTTCTAATTTTTCTAAATATAGGTTTTGCCGGTCAATTGGAAGCAGCAGATTACTCTCGTTTGAGAGAGTTTTATGAAAATGGTCAGACTATAAGAGTAAATTTAGATTATACCGATGAAGAAGTCACTTTTGAACTGCAAAATAATACTCAAATAAGAGATCTGGCCTCAGGAACAACAGAAAACTTATCAGCTGGAAATTATAGACTTTTTATAAGTCAATCGGAATTTGAAACTGAATATTTTGTTCAGGTGCTTGCCGCAGAAGAAGAGCAAAGAGCAGCCGCAATGAAAGAAGAATTGAACAACGGAGGATTTACAGAAGTAAACATTGTGCATGAGGATGAGCTGTATAAAGTTCAGGTAGGAAATGAACCCACAAGACAGGATGCTTCAAGGCTGGAAAATGAGCTGGCTGAATCAGGATTTGCGGGCTGGATTGGTGAAAGAGAAGAAGCCAGAAAAAATTATTTGGTACTGGAAGAGGATGGTCCCGGCCCCAACCAGGAAATTTTAACTACCACCAGCCTGGCGATTGAAAGTGGGATATACCTGGATAATTCTTTTTATCCCGGTGAAATTGAATTGCTTATGACTGAGGATGGATTGAAGAAATTTCAGGAAATCGATATTAATATATTAGTCAGCAATAAAATTTTTCAATTACAGCAAAAAACAAACTTAGATATTCTTTCTTACCCGGTTATTTCCGCTTTGAGTGTGGTAATGAGGTCTCAATTGTTATGGGATTATATTCAGGCAGATCGGGGTTACCTCGAAAGCGAAAATTATAAGGGCACTGCCAGATTTTCGAGGGATTTAGTATCGACTGTGGAAAGCACCGAAGATTATTATCTTTCTGATGGCAAGGAATTATTGAGAGGTTATTTCCATCAAAATAGTGGTGGAATAACGGGTTCTCCAGAGCTAGTTTCAGGTGCGAACTATAATCGAGGTTTGAGTTCAGTAGAAGATACCTATTCTCCTGAATATAATTGGTCAGAAAAATTTACTGAAACTTTTATACAGGAAAGGCTTCTGGTTAGAGTTGTAGAAATGATGCCGGCTTTAAATATGGTGCCGGCTGATTTGAGAGATATTTCAGTAGATTCCAGAACTTCCTGTGGTAGGGTTGAAGCTGTGAATATTAGAACTGATTATGGTAGTTTTATTATAAGCGATGATGATATTGATGAACTTTTGCAGACGGATGATTTTTCTCTACCCTCAAAATTATTCGAAATTGCCGCTGAAAAGCAGGATGGAGTAGTTGCAAATTTTACCATTCAGGGAAGGGGTAGAGGAAAAGGTCTGGGTATACCGATAGAATCTGCGGTGAAAATGGCTGAGGAAGAAAACAACTGGCGTGAAATTTTGAATTTTTTCTATCCGGAAGCGGAAGTTACTGAACTGCAGGAGATTTTACTGGAAGATCAGCTGGTCAATGCTCGGGTGCAGCGAGGCTTAAATTACCAGGAAATTCGTCATTTCACTGTATATGGCAGCCGTACTTATACAAAATTAGAACTTGATCTTGACAGCCGGAGGTTAAAAGCTGTTCCGGCTCTGGCTGGCGGTAGTATAAGCAGCGGAACAGAAGATATAGTAGATTTAGGTAGAGAGATAAATGCTTTGGCTGGAATCAACGGGGGGTTTTTTGATGGGCGCGGAAGACCCCTGGGGCTTTTCATGCAAAATGGGGAAATTGTGACTGATCAGGCTGTGGAATCAAGCCGCACTGCCCTACTTTTTGATGAGCAGGGCAATCTGAGCATAAATCGTCATAATTGGCAGGGAAGTATAAAATTTAACAATACTGAAATTGAAATTTCGGGTGTAAATAGAGCTGCTAATAACAATGAAGCAGTTTTGATAAATAAATATTATGGTAATACAGCTCCCCGCAAAAATGCTTCAGGTGTGGAAATGGTGGTAAATGAAAATAATGAAATACAGGGTATACATCGCGGCAATCTCACTTATACGTTGACTATACCTGAGAAAGGTTATATAATTCAGGCTAGAGGGGAAAAAGCTGACAAATTAGGCCGGTTAAACTCTGGCGAGACAATTCTATTTGAGGACAAAATTGTTCCTGAACCAGACCTGGATGGAGAAATTGCACATGTTCTGGGAGCCGGCCCCAGGCTTTTAAAAGATGGGGAAATTTTTATTACCGCTGAAGAAGAAGATTTTCAGGAGGATATTATTAAAGGAAGAGCTCCGCGTTCTGCGCTGGGTATAACCTCCGATAACCGGTTGATATTGATAACAGTTGATGGTCGGCAGCCGTACAGAAGTGTGGGCATAAATTTGAAAAATTTAGCTCGCCTAATGCAGGAATCTGGAGCGGTAGAAGCGATGAATCTTGATGGGGGCGCATCTGCTAGAATGATGGTGAGAGGTTTTACCATGAATGTTCCCAGTGCAAAAAGACTGGTAAGCAATGCTATAATGATTATTCCCCAGGATTTCTAGTTTAAAGGAGGAGATGTTTTAAATGTTCAGATACAAAATCATTTTATCGGCAGTGTTCTGCATGTTGTTACTGGGCTTAGTATTTTCCCCGGGATTGGAAGCTCAGGTTGCTCAAAACCTGCGACTGGATGATGTTCATTATTTGGTTGGCACCGATTTAGATGATTTTTCTGATTTTGACATAAGTGCACTTGAACTGGCTTTGACTTTTGGCATTACCAGAATTAACTCTTTTACGAGCAGTTTTTATTACGATGCTGAGGATATTGATCTGCAGGGGGTATGGCTGGTTAATTTTACCGAGGGCATTCCTTACGACATGAATTTACGTTTAAATCTTTCCACCATTGAAAACTTCAACAGTGTTGAACCCGCTTTGGGATTAGGAATAGAATTTCCTGTAGGCGAGTCAAATTATACGTATGCAAATTTAGATTATTATTTTGACATGAATAGCCCCAATCTGATGTATACGGCAGGTTTGGGCATTCCGCTTACTGTTAATAGCAATTTGACATTGTCTGCAGGCAGGTCAATCTGGAATAGAGATAGCCACCAGATTAATGTTGGCATGAAAATCGATCTTTAACCTGGAGGTAATTAGATGATTAATGGTTAATTTAAATTTACTGGAAGACACCTCTGTTTTAGTGGTAGGCGATCTGATTATGGACCAGTTTGTTTATGGTGAACCTTCTCGAATTTCTCGAGAGGCGCCAGTATTAATTTTGCAAGAATCCCGGAGAGAAATCAATCCCGGGGGAGCAGGTAATGCTGCTGTTAATGTTGCTGCTCTGGGGGGCGTGTCAAAAATAGTTTCTCTGGCCGGAAAAGATGGCGGCTGGAATCGCCTGCAGGATGTGCTGAAAGAATATGATATTTGTACTGCCGGAGTTGAAATTGATGAGAAAGTGGAGACTGCGGTTAAAACCAGAATAATGGCCGGGAGTGACCAGGTTGTTCGACAACAGGTAGTAAGGATTGATAACGTACAGCAATTCAATGAGGATATTACTGAAAATTTGTTTCCTAAAATAAAGACTTACATAAAACAGAATATAACTGAAATAGATGCTTTGCTCTTTTCTGATTATGGTTTGGGTTTTTTAAATAAGAGTTTAATTGATGATATAATATATTTATGTCAGCAAGACGATGTCCCTATTATAACTGATAGTCGGTATGATATGCTGGATTTTAAACAGGTTACTATTGCCACACCAAATTTAGAAGAAGCGGGTAAAGCTGTAGATATGGAGTTATCAGAAGAAAATAAACTAATAACAGCTGGTAGAGAAATTATTGCAGAAATAGATAGTGATTATCTTCTAATTACCAGAGGCAAAGAAGGTATGACTTTATTTTATCGATCCGGTAACTATGAGCATATTCCCGTTCATAATAAAAAAGATGTTTATGATGTTACCGGAGCCGGTGATACTGTGGCAGCTGCTGTATCTCTGGGACTGGGAGCAGGCCTTGAGGTGCTTGATAGTGTAAAGCTGGCCAATATAGCTGCTGGAATTGCTGTTACCAAACAGGGTGCAGCTCCCGTTTATTTGCGGGAAGTAAAAGAGGTTGTATCATTATGACCAAAAATGGTATAATGGATTTAGATGAAATTTTAAATTATAAATC
>CAYOFJ010000149.1:0-1253 GCA_964403065.1 uncultured Halanaerobiaceae bacterium
TAAACACAGGAAAAATTTCCTGGTGAACAGAGCCTTATAGCTTTCAATTATAAGTATTAAGAAAATGACTAAAACTATATTCAACCAACTGAAATGGAGAAGATCCTTAATTAATATTCTTCCAGAGTAGAAACAATTTCTTCGAATTCTTCCTGAGATATTTCTCCCCGGGCAAAACGTTTTCTGGCCAGTTCTTCCGGTGTAAGTGAACTTTTTCTGTCATTTTTAACTTTTGTATCTTCACTGTTATTTTCTCCAGATAAACTTTTGATTAGCCATATAACTGCCAATATTATTAAGGCCCAGAATAATATCATAAATAATCCACCTATCATATGCCCGGAAAATAAGCCGCTTCCCGTTCGTCCTAAAAAACCTGTGCAGTGTCCCAGGAAACCTTCTCCGGAACCATTTGCTAAAAAGTTATTAACAATATTCATTATACTCCTCCTATAGCTCTTTAAAATTAAATACATACCCATATATGGTATTCTAGACCAATTATAATTAATTACAGTTGTTTTGTCAAGTTGAAAGCATTTATTAGGCGGGCAGTTGGTAGTAAAGGGTAGAGAAAGGAAGGAATTGGAGATTTTTCTTGCCCAAAAAAACAGCAAGGTCAGATTATAATAAATTTACTCTTTGTGTTATAATATCTCAAAGAGGAGGTGTTCAGGTGAGTAATTTTAATTTTTCCAGTCAGGGAATTATCAAACCCGAGTTTGAATTGAATGAGCGCAATCAGGAAGCTGTTAAAGAAATTAACTCGGCTTTAAGAATAGCCTGGGATACAAATCGGGATAAAATTGCCGATGCTAGCACTTATAGTGAAGAGGAGCAGGAATATGTAAAAGAGCTGCTTTCTTTAGCTGAGAAGATTCTTAAGGTGAATAGGTGGAAAGAAGGTATTGAAAACGAATATGATGATCTGGATGAATACGAGATATTATTAACAAAAGATAATGTTAATGAAAGGGAACAGGAATATATTGAAGTCAGAAATCAGCTGATGACAGAGGAATTAAATACTATTCAGGAATATTATGATCTTATGGCTGATTTTATGAATTATCAGAGGGACAAAATATAATATCTATTTTTTACTTTTTTAGATAAATTGTTTGAGTTTTTAAATTTTTCTGCTCCAGCAGCATTTATTTTGAACTAGATAGCCAGGAAATTGCAGGAATTTTAATTGTTTTATATAATTAATTTAATGATTCTACTGAAAAAAGTCTTCAAACGTGATCTAA
>CAYOFJ010000149.1:1263-5296 GCA_964403065.1 uncultured Halanaerobiaceae bacterium
CAGCAGCTTAGGGGGAGGACAAATGTCCGCATTAATAATTTTTTAGAGTAATAAACTGCTGCAATGTATTTTATTTTACTTAATATAGGTTGTTTTTATATATTGAAACAGATGGGAGGGTGGCTCATGGCTGATAAACCCAGTGGAGTATTAACATATAATATGCAGTTGAAGGAAGAAACTCGTATTTTGCTTGATACACTGCCCGATAATGCTGCTATACTAGGAAGAGAAGGACGTATAAAAGCAGTAAATTTTCCCTGGCAGCAATTTGGCAGGGAAAATAATTTTTCTGGTTCGGATTTCGGCCTGGGGAAAAACTATGTAAAAATTGCAGAGCAGGCAGATGGTCAGAACGCAGAAAAGGCTGATAAAGCTGCAGAAGGGATTAAAGCAGTGCTGGAAGGGCGGATGAACGAATTTTCTCTGCCATATCCCTGCCATGGGCCGCAGAAGAAACGCTGGTTTAAATTGAGGGTCAAAAGGTACAAAAATGGTGCCCTGGTGCTGCATGAAAATATAACCGAGCAGAAATTAGAATCACTCTGGAATGAATCACTTTTCAAAAACAGCACTTCTGCTATAACTATACTTGATAAAGACAGCAGAATTATTGATATAAATAAAAAATTTACAGATAAATTCGGTTATAATCTGGAAGATATTGAAGGAAAAAAACTTGATGATGTGCTGGAAAAGGGCAAAACAGGCAGTGTAAATAGAAATATGACCCAGGAAGTTCTGGATGGAAACAAAATGGTTATAGAGGGTGTGCGCTATGATAAATCTGGCAAACCGCGAGAATTTTTAATCAAAGGTGTACCCGTTAAAGTAGAAGCGGATGTTAAAGGTGTTTATGGTATTTTTGAAGATATAACTGAATTAAAACAAAAAGAACGAAAACTGCGCAGGAGCAGCGAGAGATTGAGAACTACTTTAGAATCTATAGGGGATGGGGTTATAGCTACAAACACAAAGGGTGAAATAACCCGGATGAATAGTGTAGCAGAAAAACTAACCGGCTGGCCGCTGGAAGATGCCCGGGGGCAGCGTTTAACAGAAGTATTTAATATCGTCAACTCCCATACCGGTGAACCGGTGGATAATCCTGTGGATGAAGTTTTGGCCACCGGCAAAAAAGTAGGTCTGGCCAATCATACTATGCTAATTGCCAGAGATGGCAGTGAGTATCAGATAGCTGATTCTGCCGCGCCTATAAGGGATAAGGATGATAATTTAACCGGGGTAGTGTTGATCTTTCGCGATGTGACTGAAGAATATCGTATGCGCGAAAAACTGAGAAAAAGTGAAGAAAAGTATCATGCCATGATTGATAACTGTTTTGAAATGATTTATTTGCATGATCTGGAAGGCAATATTATAGAAATTAATCAGGCGGTAAAGGATAAAATGGGTTATTGCCGGGACGACATTAAAAATATGACAATTTTTGATCTTCATCCCGGAGATACAGGTAGATATGATAAAAATGATATTATGAAGCAGTGGAAAAGCTGGGATGTGGGTGAAAGAGTTCTGGTGGAAGTGGAGCACCGGCAAAAAGATGGCAGTACTATTCCGGTAGAAGTTTCCACAGGTAAAGTAAAATTTGGCGGAGAAGAGTATTTAATAGCTTTTGTGCGCGATATTACTGAAAGGCGTGAGAAGGAAAAAGAAGTTGAATACTTAAGCCGTCATGATAGTTTAACTGATCTTTATAACCGTTTTCACATGGAAAAAAGGCTGGAAAAACTGGAGGAAGAAGAGCTTCCTGCCAGTATAATAATGGTGGATATCAATGGATTGAAAATTATCAATGATACATACGGCCATGATAAGGGTGATGAGCTTCTGGTTAAAACTTCTCAGTTTCTGCAGGAGGCAGCAGGAGAAAAGGATATTATCTGCCGCTGGGCCGGAGATGAGTTTGTAATTCTGCTGCCTGAGACTAATTTAAGGCAGGCCAGACAGCTGAGGGCAGAGATAGAGAAAAGATTTGAGAGGATTGAGTCGGAGATTCCCGTAACTTTAGCTATAGGAGTGGCCTGCAAAACAAATCCAGATAAAGATATCTTTACTGTTCTGCATGAAGCTGAGGACAGCATGCAGGAACATAAACTTACTTCGGAAAAAAGTTCCAGAAGCAAATTGGTTAGTAATTTGCTGAACACTTTGGGAGCTAAAAGTGATGAAACTAAAGAACACGCAGTCAGGATGTCGGAATATGCCCTGCAGCTGGGGGAAAGAATAGGTTTGAATCAGGAAAAACTGAACAAATTAACTCTGCTGGCCACGCTGCATGATATAGGTAAAGTTACTATTTCGGAAGAAATTTTAACTAAACCTGGAGATTTAGATGAGGATGAGTGGGAAATTATTAAAGATCATACTCGTAGAGGTTATACCATAGCTACTTCTACAGAAGAATTTTCTCCGGTTGCTGAGGGAATTTTACATCACCATGAGCGCTGGGATGGTGAAGGATATCCTCAGGGTCTGGCAGGTGAAGAAATTCCTCTTCTGGCTCGAATTATTTCCATTGTTGATGCTTATGATGTTATGACCAATGGCAGGCCTTATAAAACTGCTCTCAGCAGGGAAGAGGCTTTGGAGGAAATAGAAGCTTGTGCCGGTTCTCAGTTTGATCCCCGGCTGGCTAAGGAGTTTGTGCAGATGATGCGGGAAAAGCACCGAAGTGAAGATAACTGAACAAATAAATTTAAGTAAATATGGATTCTAAATTCAGAAGGTGAGGAATAGTAAATGCAATATAAACAGGCAGAACAGGGTAGGATTTTTACTCTCAGGCTGGGAGATGAAGATGAAATCCCCGGGGATATAGAAAAATTTGCCCGAAAAGAGAATGTCCGTTCGGCGCTGGTATTTTTCCTGGGCGGGGCTGATAGTGATAGTAAAGTAGTAACAGGTCCGGAAGAAAATAGCCAGGAAGAAATTGTTTCTCAAATAAATTATCTGTCAGGTATCAGTGAAGCGCTGGGGATTGGAACTATTTTTCCAGATGAGGATGAGAACCCCAAATTACACCTTCACGCTGCTTTTGGTCGGGGGAAAGAAACCATTACAGGATGTACCCGCAAAGGTATTTCCGTCTGGTTGATAGGAGAAGTTATCGTCATGGAACTTGTAGGCCACGAGGCTGTTCGGGTTAAGGATTCTGAATCGGAAATTGAACTTCTGTCTCTAGAATAAGTAGGAATAAAATGGTCTATCAGGATTAATACAAGAAGCTGCCAAAATGTTCATTTAGTTCGTGTGATTTTATATTTTCAAAAGATATATTAAGCCAGGGGAAGTCCCCCTGGCTCCTAATCACCTATAGGCAGATTGCTTACTAATTATTTCATAAATATGAGATATACTCATTTTAATTCAGCGGTAAATATAGGACATAATTAATTCATCTTCGTACTCATCTTCTTCTACCAATTTTCTGCGTTTTTTCAACCTCCCTTCTTCTCGAAAACCAAACTTTCTATAAAGATTAATAGCTCTGTCATTATGCTCATCTACCAGAAGTTCAATTCTCTTTAAATTATTATTTTCGCCCCAGTCTATCAGAAACTTAACCAGTGAGCTGCCAATACCGCTGCCCCAATAATCTTTGTCTACTGACATTCTTAATTCGCCCTGGTGATTATAACGTTTTAAATCACTGGTTCTAAAAATAAGATATCCTACAATTTTATCCTCATGTCTGGCCACAACTAAAAATTTATCCTCGGCCTGATTGTAATTTTCAATTAATTCTTTTTCTCTTTCCGCCGAGAGTTCCAGCTCTTCCGGACGTCTTCTCAAAAACTTTGTCTGTCTGTGAACTTTTTCTTTAAATCTCATTAAATCCTCTGCTTCTTCTGGCCGGGGGTTTCCTATGTGTAAATTGCCCGATCTCAGTTCTCTTTCGTCTGATCTAACTTTAACCAGTATAATCTCCTCCCTTCTTAAACTTTTTAAATTTTATGGTTCTTCTTCAAAGCAGTTGGTAAAATTGCCATATATACTGTATAATCAGGAT
>CAYOFJ010000150.1:0-5287 GCA_964403065.1 uncultured Halanaerobiaceae bacterium
GACGAAAAAAATCCTGAAGCAAATTCTGATATTATTGGTGAAAGTGCTAAAAAATTTAAACGTTTAATTAACCAAAACAAACTTTCAATTCGGGAAGACGATGAGTTAACCCTGGCAGAACTACAGTCTTTGTCGTATGATCATTATGAAGATATCGATTTAATCATAATTGACAGTATTAAAAGTGTAGAATTTTCTAGAGATACAGAAATTGAAAATGATTCTGATGAATCTTTGATGATGATTTTGCTCAAAGAATTGAAAAAATTAGCCCGTGATCTTGAGATCCCGGTATTGGTTATCTCCGAAATGTCCGAAGAAGAAATAGTAGCAGAGTTAAGTGAAGTTTCTGACACTGTGGCTATCTTAGAAAGGCAGGACTTCTGCAGAGAAGAGAGAAAATGGAACCGGGAGTTAAAGGTTAAACTAAATTGTATACCTGAACCTGCTAAACTTAAAGTGGTCCATAATATTTCTGGCCAAACAGGGGAACATGAGTTGATCTGGAAGGCACCTCTTCTCACATTCAAGGAACGCAGTGAAAAAACTGATAAAATAATTTCTGACGTATTTTCTGATCTCAAAAAGGAATAGGAATAACCCTTTTATTTTCACCTTTGATATTATGTTTGCAGGTTTGATGTGTTGAAGATACATGAGAAATTTACTGCCCCGGTTGATTTTATATACCGGGGCAGATGTATCTGGATAATATACCTGGTTTATAAAAAATTTTGTCCTTAATTTATGAGGTGGGGTTATTATTGTATAATTATCGGGATAATCGCAAACTAATAAAACTACTATTAATCACTTCGATTATATTTCTGGTGGTGGCTTTTTCCGGGGCTTTTTCTAATTCTGTTGTGGCTTCCGGCTGGCAAACGTTAGAAACAGATCATTTTTACGTGCACTATTTATCTGAACTTGAAGATGAAGCTTTTAAGTCTGCGGAAATAGCAGAAGAAGTCCATGAAGAATTGATTGAATATTATCAATACGAAAGACAGGATAAAACTCATTTAATAGTAAAGGATGATTCTGATAGGGCTGCCGGAGTTACTACTCCTTATCTGCTGGATTCTATAAAAATAAACCTGAGCCATCCTCTTCGCAGGGAATTTGGCAGCAGCTTTGCAGAGTGGTTGAAAGTATTGATAGCCCATGAGTATGCACATGTACTTCATCTTAATCTTCGCGCTGGCGGTTCGGAAGCTATTAGAAGAATTTTCGGTCGGGTCCCCACATATACATATCCTAATATGTTTCAGCCCTACTGGATGCTGGAAGGTTATGCTATTATGGCAGAATCTATGTTAACTGAAGGTGGTAGAGCTGATAATTCTGTTTATGATATGTACATGAGAATTTCCTTTATAGAAGAAACTCTTCATAATTTCGATCAAATTCACGGTCAGTATAACCTGGAAACCTGGCCTCCCGGAGGGCAATCTGTTTATATATATGGTGCTTCCATATTTGATCACCTGGTAGCAGAGTATGGCAAGGATAAATTGATTGAGGTAAGCGAAATTTATTCTCAAAATCCCGGCCGCGGAATTAATTCTTCTTTTCAGGAAGTTTATGACCAGGATGTTTTTCAACTGTATGAAAACTGGCTGCAGGAAATGGAACAAAAATATAGGAGAGAAGTTGAAAATTTATCTCAAGAAGGTTTAACGGCAGGATATTCTCTGACTGATGTTGGTCATCAGGTTTATCAGCCCACTCTTTCACCTGATGGGGAATACATAATATATTATCATACTGGCAATAAGTTTCCCGGATTGAGGAAATTTAATCTGGAAACTGAAAGAGATTCTACTTTGAAAACCGGTATTATGGCTCCCACAGGTCATAGTTTTACACCTGAAGGTAATCTTGTATTTGCTCAATTAAATCAATATGATCATGAAAGTGATTATTATGATCTTTATAAATATAATTTTAGCGAGGAACAGGTGACAGGGTTAACTGAAGGGGCGAGAGCTCATAGTCCTGTAGTTACCTCTGAAAATGAAGTCATATACATAACCCGGGAAGCAGGTAATACCCGAATAGTTAGTAGAAAAAATTTGTTAGCAAATAACGACTCTATCTATACCGAAAGTAACAAGGAAAAGTCTGAAGAAAAAATATTATTAGAAGGTGAAGAGGGCGAACAATTTCTCCATCTTTCTTTAGCACCCAGTGGAGAGAAACTGGCCTTTGTCAGCTGGCAGCAGGGTGGATATCAGGACCTTCATATCTATGATTTAAATGATCAAACCCGCCGGAGAATTACCAGCGGTAAGGAGACTGTTATTTCACCCTCATGGAAGGAAACCGGGGAAGAAATTATTTTTAGTGCTGATTATGAGGGCATTTACAATATTTATAGTTATAATATAGCTGAAGAGGAAATTACTCAGCTCACCAGGGAGCTAGGTGGTGCTTTTGATCCCTTAATTAAGAAAAATACTGAAATAGATGGTAGGGAAAAATCATCGCTAATTTACGTAGGTTATTCTTCCACAGGATATAATTTATATCAAATGCCTGCAGCGGAAGCACTTAATAATCCACAGGAAGCCCTGCAGGCTGATGCTGATGAGTATAATGGGCCTGCTGGACTTTCTTTACAGGATAATGCTGATGACCAGGAGTTAAACAGGGAGAATATTTCGAGAGATGATGTGAGAGATTATAGTTTAAGTGAATATATTTTGCCGCGTTATTTTGTTCCCAGTTTATTTCTCGGCACCGGGGGAGGTTATGCCGGTGTAACTTTTGGAGGGCGGGACCCTCTCGATATAGTTCATTATCAGTCCACCCTGGAGTATGATGGCTGGGATTTTACATATCCCTTTAGCTATGACTGGAATTTGCAGCTGGATCTGGGGAAGGTCGATGTTCTGCAGCAGAGCAGCCGACAGGCAGGCAGACAGATGCGGAACACAGATTTTTATTATCAGGATGTACATAATTTGCAGCTGCTTTATCCTCTCTGGCAGGACATATTTTCTCAATTGAGAATAGGTGCTGGCGCAGGTTATCAAAGACGAAATATCAGAGAGGGTGGAATTGATGAATTATATCAGGTTTATGGATTGGGAGAGTATTTAAAGCAGGGTGGAAGAGATGAAATCGTCAATACTCGCAATATATCTCTGAACCTGGGTTCGATTTATTTCGCAAGAGATCAATATATATTCAGTCAGCTCGACTGGCGAGAATTTTGGGAAATAACCGGTAGTCATTCTCTGTCTTTGCGGGGCAGTTTAGCCTGGACTGACCTGGAGGCAGGTTTTGAAATGGGAAGTTTATTCGGTGAATATCCGGTTAGAGGCTACAGAGAAAGAGTGAGAGGTAGTCAGTTGTATTATTTGCGGGGAGAATATCGTTATCCTTTCTGGAAGATAAAAAGAGGTTTGGGAATATCTCCGGTATTTTTTGATCAGGTCAGTGGAGCATTATTTGCTGAAGGGGGGGAAATAAGCACGGAGAATGAGGAAGAAATTTTGCTGGGATTTGGCGGTGAACTGACGCTGGATTTAGAACTTTCATATGGTAGAATGCCGGCTCAATTAAATATAGGTCTGGCTGGCAATATAGATGAGCCCGGTATGAGATTTTACATATCTCCCGGCCTTACATTTTAATTGGAAATTCCCCTCCGACCAATATATCATAATAATGTGTAAATTATTTGACATTATTATCTTAACTTGATAAAATTAAAATACGAAAACGAAAATATGTTAGTACGGTAATAATTAAAGGAGGGGGAAAAATGGAAACTAAACATGCTGACAAAGAGAGGGTACTTCATAAATTTTTCCGTAAGCTAATTGAAGAATTGTTAAATAAGTTTACGTCTGAAGCCATTGAAATGGATTTGAGCCTGCAGGAGCATTATATTATTGAAGTTTTGGGCAGAAATGAAAGGATGACTATTTCCAATCTGGCGGATAGGGTATCCGCACCTTTAACCACTATTTCCAGTACTCTTGATAGATTATACGAGCAGGGATTTGTAGAGAGGGAAAGGTCTCAGGAGGATAGAAGAGTTGTAGAAGTTAGTCTTTCCGAAAAAGGTCAGGAGTTTTTCGAGGCCAATCAGGAAGAAACTCAGGAACTGGTTGATAAATTTCTTTCTCGCCTTTCCCAGGAGGATAGAGAAGATCTTTACCGTATTTTGAGTAAAATGGACTGGGAAGACTAAGACTGAAATACTCAAGCAAAATTTGGCAGCTAATGCAGGGTTGGTTGAGACTTTTCATAAAGGAGGATTTATATGTCATCCAAATTTGATATTGTAAAGAAGATGGCGGCTGAAAAAGCAGTAGAAACTGGATTAAAATATATAAGACAGGATCCGCAAAAGAATTTTTCCAATCTCCTTTCTTTAGCTAAAAAATTGACACAGGAAGAAACTTATCTAGCCGGGCTGGAAAAGATAGAGAAAATGGCCCAGGAGAGCTCTTTAATAGATGAATATATTGAAAGAGCTACCAACTTAGCTCCTAAATATCAGGAAAATTTAGCAAAAACTTTTCTGGTTAATTCTACTTTACTGGGAACCTCCTACCGCAAAGAAAAAAGTGCAGAACTAGGAGCTTCGGTACCCTACACTATACTTTTGGACCCTACAAGCGCCTGCAATTTAGATTGTGATGGCTGCTGGGCAGGAAAATATGAAGATGCGGAAAAACTTTCATTTCAGGAAATTGATAGAATAATTACGGAAGCCAAAGAACTGGGGATATATTTCTTCGTATTATCGGGCGGTGAACCGACTATGTATCCTCGTCTATTTGATATTTTCGAGGAACATCCTGACTGTGTGTTCATGATGTATACTAATGGAACTTTAATAGATGAGGAGATGGCCGATAAAATGCTCGAGGTCGGTAATGTCAGTCCTACTCTTAGTTTGGAAGGTTTTGCCGAGGAAACAGATGAGCGCAGAGGGCATGGAACTTTTGGTAAAATCGAAAAGGCCATGGAGCTTTTGAAAGAACGGGGAATACTTTTTGGCACCAGTTTTACTGTGACCAGAGAAAATTGTCATTTGTTGACTGAGGACAGCAAATTTGTGGAAGCGCTTATTGATAAAGGGGCTTTTTATACCTGGTTATTCCATTATATTCCCATTGGTAAAGATCCTGACCCCGATTTGATGATAACTCCCGAGCAGCGTGAGAAAATGGTCAAAGAAATATCCCGGATCCGCAAAAATCATCCATTATTCATTGTAGATTTCTGGACTGATGGACATTTCACCAATGGCTGTATTGCCGGAGGT
>CAYOFJ010000151.1:0-5275 GCA_964403065.1 uncultured Halanaerobiaceae bacterium
GAATTTACCATCAGCGAGTAGAATATCCTGATGATTTAGAGGAAGAGTTAGAAGAGTTGGAGGGCAAGGATAATGTTGAAGATAATGATAAACAACAGGACTGACGTGGAAGAGGTAATTTCTCAGTCAAATCGTGAAAAACTGGAAGAATTGATAAGAGTGGCTGTTAACCATGAGCTTGAGCCCGAGGAAGAAAAAGAAATCAGCCTTACCTTTATGAATAATGATGAAATCAAAGATTTAAATGCAAAATATAGAGAGAAAGAGGAAGCCACCGATGTTTTAGCGTTTCCTCTGGAAGGAAAGCTTTTGGGAGAAGTAGTAGTTTCAGTCGAGCAGGCCCAAAAACAGGCTGAGGATTTTGGTCATTCCTTTCTGAGAGAGCTGGGATTTTTAGCACTTCATGGGGTTTTACATTTGCTTGGTTATGATCATAAAGAAAAAAGTGATCGCGCCGAGATGAAAGCTAAAGAGAAGGACTATCTGCAAAAATTTGAGATATTTGAGAAATAGTAGCGACCCGTTAATGGGGGGAGTAAAATGATCTGGCAGGCAATTCTGCTGCTGATATTGTTTTTTTTATCCGGCTTTTTCTCCGGTTCGGAGACAGCTTTTATGGCTGCCAGCCGGGTAAAAATAAAAGATAAAGTTAATAAAGGTGATAAAAAAGCTGAGCTGGTGGAGAAGCTGCTGGAAGATGAGATCAGACTTTTGAGCACTATTTTGATTGGCAATAATCTTGTCAATATTGCCGCTTCAGCTATTGCAACTTCGATTGCTATAGAAATTTTTGGCAGTCAGGGCGTAGGTATTGCCACTGGTGTGATGACTTTTTTGATTTTAGTTTTTGGAGAGATAACGCCCAAATCACTGGGTAATAACAGATCAATACAATATGCAAGGATTGTAGCCCCCTATTTAATTTGGATGGAGAGGATTTTCACTCCTTTTGTAAGTTTTTTCTCCTGGTTAATTAAAGTCATAATTGGCGCTGAAAATGTCATGTCTGCAGCTTTTTTGACAGAGGAAGAGATTCGAAGGTTTGTTAATGTAGGTGAAAAAGAAGGGGCTATAAAAGAAACAGAAAGTGAAATGATCAATAGTATTTTTGATTTCGACGATATTATGGTCAGGGAAATAATGGTTCCCAGGACAGAAATGATATGTGTGGAACAGAGAAGTTCAGTCAGAGAAGTTGTAGAACTGGCAGTAGAACATGGTTATTCGCGTATACCGGTATATGAAGAGAGTATAGATGATATCGTGGGATTAGTATATGTAAAAGATCTGTTGGTTATGCTTCTAGATGAAGAGAGAGCTGCTCTGGAAGAATTTGAATTAGAAAATTTCATAAAACCTATTTATTACATTCCGGAAAGCAAGCCTATTAATCAGCTGCTCAATGAAATGAGAAGACGTCAGGAACACATGGCCGTAGTACTTGATGAGTATGGTGGCACTTCTGGTCTCATAACAATAGAAGATCTGCTGGAAGAAATAGTTGGTGATATCAGGGATGAGTTTGACCCGGAAGAAAAAGAAATTGAGCCTTTAGGAGAACATGATTTGATTGTTCAGGGTGGTGTGGATATTGATAAACTAAATGAATATCTGCCCTGTCCTTTGGGAGATGAAGAGACATATGAAACTATCAGTGGGTATATTTTGCATCAACTTGGCTATCTGCCAAGAGAAGGAGAAACAATCAGCAGGGAAGGTTTGGAGTTAAAAGTTATGGAAACTTCCGAGCACCGGATCAAAAAAGTAAGGATTGTTTCTGATGAGCCCCTGGAAAAATTAACTTATCTATGATATTAAATCAGATGAATTTCCGACAATAATATATATTAGTAAATATAGCTGAAGAATTTGATAATATCTTTTATTTGAGGTGGGAACAGTTGAGATTTGACCTTTTAAATTTTTATTATAACGAGAAAATGAAATTCTATTTGTCAATATTATTGTTTCTGACAATTTTGCTCTCTGGCTCTTATTATTTTCACAATTCCCTAAAGGCCGAAGCCAAAGGGTCGTTAATGATTGTGATAGAAAACCATCCCCGTGCTAGACCTCAAGCGGGATTGAATCAGGCGGATATAGTTTATGAATTTTTAGTTGAAGGAGGCATAACCAGATTTTTGGCAGGATATTTTACTTCCATGCCAGATAAAGCAGGTCCGATCCGCAGTTTAAGACCCTATATGGTAGAGGTGGCAGATCAACATTCCAGCCCTATTTTTCATATTGGGGCCAGTTCTGACGCTTTACGGAAAGCAGCAGAGCATGATTTGCTCACTATCGATGAAATTGCCAATCAAGAATATTACTGGCGTGATGAGGAGCGATCTCGTCCACATAATTTATATACCAGCAGTTCGTCTTTAGAAAACGCTTTTTCTGAACAGATTACAGGAAATCCCAATGATAATAAAAAAGAGACAGAGGATTTTCGGGCAAGCGATTATTTAAATACTTCAGAGCAAGAAAGTAGTAAATTTTGGCAAGAGAGGGAGAAAGCAAATAAAGTTTCTCTGCAGTACTGGGGTAATATGATTGAATATGTTTATTCCGAACAGCAGGGGAGGTATAAGAGGTATTTAGAAGATAGTCCTCATATTTTAGAAGATGAAGAAACAATCAAAGTGAAAAGCTTGATTGTAATCTATACTTCTCATGAAATAATAGATGACCAGGGTAGATTAAACATAAATTTTTCTAATAGTGGGAGGGCAGCATTTTTCTCCCAGGGAAGATTAATTGAAGGAAAATGGCAGAATCAAAGACAAAATGGGAATTTAAAATTTACCTTTTTTGCAGATGATAGAGAAGAGATTACTTTTCCCCCTGGGTCCACCTGGGTACATATAGTGCCTGAAACTGCTAGTGTAAATATTGATAATTAAAGTATATAAATATAAGTAAAAATACTTTTTTCTGCTTAATAATTTTACAGAGGAGGCAATGATACATTGTCAAATATGGATGAGAAACTCAAAGAAGAATTGATCGCAGAAGCTAAGGCCGGTCGGAAAAATGCTTACGTACCCTATTCTAGCTTTGCAGTTGGGGCGGCAGTTTTAACAGATGAAGGAAATATATTTCGTGGATGTAATGTAGAAAATGCTGCTTATGGAGCAACTAATTGTGCTGAGAGAACTGCTATATTTTCGGCAGTAGCGGAAGAAGGTAGTCCCAATATTGAAATTATAGTTGTTGTTGCTGATACTCCTTCTTTTCCTTCTCCCTGTGGCCCCTGTAGGCAGGTACTTGTAGAATTTAACCCGGAAATGCAGGTAATTTTGGTCAATTCTAAGGGAAAAGAAAAAATTACAACCGCTGCAAAACTACTTCCTCATTATTTTAATTGCGAGGACATGAGATAATGGGAGAATTTAAATCAGGTTTTATTTCAGTTATCGGCAGACCTAATGTAGGGAAATCAACATTGATAAATACTTTAATTGGAGCTAAGGCAAATATAGTTTCGGAGAAACCACAGACAACCCGTAGGAGAAACAGGGCTATTCTTACAGAAAGTGATTTTCAGGCTGTTTTTCTTGATACTCCCGGCGTGCATAAAGTTAAAAACAAACTTGATGAGTATATGCTGGATGAGATAGGTGAAAGTCTTTCCGGAATTGATATAATATTTTTTGTGTGTGATGCTGCTGAAGAATTTGGTCCCGGTGATGAATTTATTTTTTCACAGATTGAAAACCAGGAAATTCCAGTTGTGCTGTTACTTAATAAAACAGATATGCTTTCAGAATCGGAACTGGGAGCAAGAAAGGATAATTACAGGCAAAACACCGGGCTTCCTCTTATTAAAGTTTCTGCGCGCACTGGGGAAGGTATAAACAATATAAAGAGTTATTTGAGGGAAAATTTACCTGAAGGACCTCAGTACTATCCTGAAGATATGTTCGTGGATAAAATGGAAAGAGATATGGTAGCTGAGTTTATTCGTGAACAAATTTTTCGGCTGACCTGGGATGAAATACCTTATGGCACTGCAGTCATGATTGAAGAAATGGAGGAAAAAGAAGAGATAACTTATATTAGAGCTAATATTTATGTAGAAGCTACCAGTCATAGGGGTATAATCATAGGGGAAGACGGGAAAATGTTAAAGAAAATTGGTAAAAGAGCTAGGGAAGAAATTGAAAAAATGCTGGACGATAAAGTGTACCTGGATCTTTGGGTCAAAGACAAAAAGAATTGGCGCAAAGATAAATCCTGGTTAAAAAGACTGGGGTATAAATAAACTTTCAGTAAAATTTGAGGCAGGAGAGTTAGAGCCGTTCCTAGAATATAAGTGTAGCAGCAATTTAAAACAAACCTAAATATTCTGGATAAAAAATTTAATTGAAACAGGGAGTGAATCAGGATGGCTATAAAACCTAAAGATATGGCTAAAATGATCGATCATACTTTTTTAAAACCCGATGGTACAGTTGAGGACATAAGAAATTTATGTCAGGAAGCTATAGAATATGAGTTTACTTCAGTCTGTGTATTACCAGCTTTTGTTCCTTTCTCAAAGAGAGAATTAGAAGACAGTTCTGTAAAAGTATGTACAGTTATAGGCTTTCCGCTGGGAGGTAATACCAGTGAAACCAAAGCTTTTGAAGCCAGAAATGCAATAAAAAATGGGGCAACTGAACTGGATATGGTAATGAATATTTCAGCTTTTAAGTCTGGTTCTTATGATTTAGTGAAATCGGATATAAATTCTGTAGTGGAGGCCACAAATAAAGCTGGTGTCACTTCAGATATAATTATAAAAGTTATACTGGAAACCTGTTTTTTGGATGAAGAGGAAATTGAACAGGCTTCTCGGCTGGCTAAAGAGGCCGGGGCTGACTTTATAAAAACTTCTACAGGCTTTGGTTCCGGAGGAGCGACACCTGAGGCTGTAAGTATAATGCGGAAGACTGTTGGCAGGGATTTAGGAGTTAAAGCTTCTGGAGGCGTAAGAAATTTTGATGATGCTCTGGAGATGCTTGATGCCGGCGCCAACAGGATAGGAACAAGTTCTGGAGTTGCTATAGTTACAGATGATGATGAAAGCTGATATAAATGCCCGTTCACGAGACCACCGGTGTAGTTCTGGAGGGAATGGATTTAGGGGAAAAAGATAGATTAATTACTTTTTATTGTCGAAATGAAGGATTGCTCAGACTGGCTGTTCCCGGGGCAAAAGATTATAGAAAAGGTAAAGCCGGTCTGCTGCAAAAATTTTGCTGGAATGATATTAAATATTATCAAAAAA